>CAMYUW010000037.1 GCA_947302275.1 uncultured Prevotellaceae bacterium | reverse complement strand
TTGTCTTCCTTTTATCAAGAGCGCAGCGAGCATCACGCCCAGCGGAAATTTTCAAGGCCGGCGCCGAGCTCAAAGTGGTATTTGGCGATGCCCAGGTCCATCTGGGTGTAGCCGACGAGTGAGAAGTGGCGCTTGGCGAGGACGCGGGGCATTTGCCCGTCTCTGGTGGGCAGCAATTCAAAGGAGAACTTCTGCTGATTGATGGCGGTAGGGGCGAGGAGGGCGGCTTCGACACCACGGCGGAACCACTCGGGCGAATTGTCGCTGACGTTGCTTACCTGGTCGATGCGCTTGATTTTGTGTGTCACGCCCTGTGTCGCACCGTATCCGATGGAGATATAGGCTTGGATGACCTCTCCCTCATTGAGCACGTAGGTCCCCGGAATCTTGGTGTAACTGAGGCCCACCCAGCAAGTGTTCAGCCCGATGGTTTGTGCAAACAACACCAGTTGCTCCCCATAGTAGCCGATGCGCTCATCCAGGTCATCGGCCTTCTTTCCTGCCATGACAAGGTAGTCGGTCACATGGCTGAACTTGCCATATCTCGCAAACGGACCCAAAAATGCCTTGGGTTCATTTCGTATCAACTGGATGTGCAACTGCCCCTCTTGGTTCAGCTTTGCAATCTTCTCCTCCAGCGCTTGGGCGTCCGCATCACTCAGCGGTTGCTCCTTGTATGCCCTCACGCTGTGGCGGGCTTTGATGGCTTCTTGTAATGTCATAATCCTTCTTGATTCAGATATTTGTCTTTTAGCCTCTTGGGCAGTTTGTTCAACACGATTTGATAGGATTCCACTATCCATTCCTCGATTTGCTCTCGGGAGAAAGTGTGTTCAATAAGAATGTCGTTCCAATGCGTCTTGTTCATGTGGAATGAGCCACGGATGCTGTCATACCGTTCGCGCAATTCCAACCCTTTCTCGGGCGGTAACTTGATGGAAATGCGCGGATCGGCATACTCCAGCGGCAGATGCAGGAATATCTTCCCCTCAATCCTGAACACAATCATGTCAGGCCCGTAAGGCGAATCCTCCGTCACCCCCGGCAACCCCAAACAAAACTCTCTCACTTCCTCAATATTCATAACATCTTATCAAAATATGAAAAACTTATGTTCTTACACACTGGGCTGTTATCGCGAATTATTTCTCCAGATAGTGTTGGTAGGCCTGCCATTCTGATTGCAGGTCGGTCGAGTGATTGCCTTCAAAGAAGATGGGTTGGCAATCGGACTTGAAGGGCGCCCAGTTGCCGCAGATGATGCCGTCGTGGGCGATGATGGGCTGGAAGATGCCGCTGTTGTTGTGGGCGCGGTGCCTGTGTTCTTGTGGGAGCACGATGTCGCGGCTCTTGTAGCCGATGAGGTATTCATCGTAAGGAGGAATCAGCAGAAACTTACCTTTTCTGAAACCTCGTGAGCGGCAATCATTTGTCAAGTAGAACTCGCGGCCATTCCATTTCTCCACATGGATGCTGTCACCCAATAGCGCAATGCCTTTGCGGCAATCGCTGATGTTCAGCCCCGACCACCAAACGAAGTCTTCGAGTGTAGCAGGCTGGTGGCTTTGGAAGTATTTGCGGGCAAAGCGCATAAGGGCCTCGTCACGGTCAATGGCGTTTTTGGGCCCTACTTTCTCGGCTGAGAGCGCGTTGGTGGCTTGCATGGGCAGCAGGTCGCCGCTACACAGTGTCCCCGACATTTCGGCCATGCGAATGTGGTAAGACAACCGGTGAGCATCCATGCTAATATCCCGCTCAGCCAATGCCTTGACAAAATCCTCTTTGGTCACACTTCTCTTGTCGGCTGCTGTTTGGGCAAGGATGTCCCTGATGCTCATGTGCTCCTCCTCGGGTATGGAAATTCTGTTGCTGCTCATCCACCCTCGGGTGACCGCCATGGCTTTTGGGGCGCATAGGTCAAGCATCCACCAGTAGTCATCGCGCGAAACCAGTTGCCAAGTACCACGCATCAGGTGCAGACGGATGATCTGCCCGCCATCAAATGTCGCTTTAAAGGCCCGTGCCGACGGCCTGCGGGTACGCATCGCCACTGCCCATCGCATCATGCGGTATTCCTGAGCCTGCATGGCACCAAAATGACTGACCACCTCAACTGGATCGCCAAACTGAGGAGCTGCAAGTTGCTGGTTGAGCAGTCTAATGGCAACAGCATTCATATTCTTTGGTTGTTTCTAGTCCCTAATTCTTAGTTTCTTGGGGACGGATACTCATTCTTTATCCCTAATTCCCTCATTCTCTCATTCAGTTCCTTGCAGTCGGTGAGCAGGTTCCAGATGCCGTCTTCGCTCAAGACGCCGCGCTTGAGGTCCGCGGGCAGACGACCCGACTCATCATCGGCGAAGTCTTGATGCCACGCGTCACTGCCGTAATACTTATCCAGCTGGGCAATGTCGTCCTGAATGGCCTCCCACTTATCGAGAGCGGTCGAGAGCCGCTTCACTGCGGCAATGGCACGGTTGAGCCTACGCTCCATTTGCTGAATTCGTGCTATTTGTTCTTTATTCTTATCCATCTTTGATTACCATTCCAGGATTTTATCGGTTCGTGTTGTGCCGTCGCTCAGGTGCTTGACGCTGATGCAAATGCCTTCAGAGGCGTGGGATCTGTCAATGCTCTTGCCAGCCATCGTGTAGTAGTCAGTGGCCTCGACCGAAACAGTTTCACTCGAGGTTTGTTCCAAGCCGTCACTGCCCCAATCGATGTCTTCGAGTTCGGGCATCTCACTCGGGTTGAGAGAATTGCATGTCATCATATAGACACCCATGTTGCCATATTTCAGATAGTTGGCCTTTGTGTCCACGGTCCACATGGCCACATTCAGTCCCATGCTGTGAAAAGCCTTTACTGTAGCTTCATCAAAGTTGCCAATGGAGATGCTTGGGTGGAGACCATACTGCTTGCACCACTCCTCATTACCTTCCCAGTTGGCATTGCACAGCCACTGGCGGGTGAATTGGGGATAATGCTCGGCGATATATTCCTGTGATTTTTTCATTGATGTGAGGAAGATGACTTTGTCGGTCAGTCCCTGATCTATCACCAGATGGGCCAATCCGTCGAAGTTGCTCATGTCGTTGTTGTTGATGCCAGAGGTCCACTTGAGTTCTATGACGGGGAAAACGCCTTTTTCAACACAAATGGCCAGATACTCGGCCACGGTACAGATGTGGCCCGTGTAGATCGTCCCGCCGCGCGTTTGAGTATATGTCTCGGCTCGCAGTTCGGCCAGTGTGGCATCGGCGACCGTGAGGTTGCCGCCCAAACGGTTGGTGGTCTCGTCGTGGCTGATTACGTAAAAACCGTCCTTGGTCACGCGCACGTCGCACTCCAGCCCGTCATAGCCATACACGTCAACCCCGTTGCGGTAGGCCTCGGCTGTATTCTCTACACCAATGTTGCAGCCGCGATGGCCGACAAACAGCGGCTTCCACGCCCAAGCATCAGCCGCGAGAGTCAGAAAAAGCAGTATGGTAAATAATTGTTTCATCATCATCAATGGAATTTAATCCCCTGATTATTTACTATAGTTGTCAGTATTGTTTTTAGGCTTATCGGGACCCCATTCCCGATAGCGGATCCAAACGTGGAGCCACGCGCGGGCAATAGAGTCAACAGCATCGGCAAGCAACTTGGTGCTATACTCGTCGAAGCGCTGATATGTTTCGGTCTCCTTATATTTGGACCAAGAGATGTCGCCGATGTTCTCGGGTACCATCTCATGGGCCAGCATGAAAGAGTACTGGGCTATCGACTCGACGTATTCACGGGTGCTGTAGCCGCTTGCGCCCCAACTGTAAATAAACGGGCGAGTAACGAGGTTTTCTTCAACGGCCTTGATGAGGCTGGTCATTTTATCGGTTGCCAATGGGAATCCGTCGGGGTCGTAATAGAAGCGGTTATTCTTGTCGTCGATGCGGTAGGATTTCTTGACCTGGTCTTCCCAACTCTTCTCGATTGATGCGTGAATGCCACCCAGAGCGCGGGCGTCGCAGTGCAGTGGCATGTGGCTGTCGGCCAGATAATGGCTCATGATGTAAAAACGCATGGCCATATGGGTCGATGAGGGTATGATGGGGTTACCTTTCTCCTCATGGTATTGGATCTTGAAATTATCGACGATGGTATGGGCCAAGGCGTCGCAACGGGCATCCAGATTACCCTTGACCACAATGAACGCTTGTTTCTCCTTGAAGATGGGCGACTCGGCCCTCATCAGTTTGTAGATCTCCATTGTGTCGGGCAATTTCATGAACTTGGGTTTCTCACCCAAGTCAAACGGGGTGTGTTTCAGACCGTGGCTCATTCCCTGGTCACAAAGCACCTCATCGGGATACCATGCGCCCTGGACCACGAAATCACGGTAATTCTTAAACCAGCGTACTAGAGAGTTGGCATACTTTGCCAGCGGCTTAGCTGATGAGCCAGTGCCATCCAGTTCGGGAATGCTGGCTTTGTCAAGACGCTTCATGGCCATCATGGCCAACCATGCATGAGTGTATTTCTTCATAACAGTTCAGATGTTGAGCAAATTATTATCGTTTTTATTTCAGATATCGCGAGAAAAATTGCCAGATTTCCTCGCCAGTGTCGAGGTCATCGGTGAACCAACTGTGGACACCACCCACGACCTCGTAGAGCCACACGTCGCAGTCCGTTGAGGGACTTGTGTAGCAGTGTTTGATGATGGGATGCCCCTCATTGCCCTTGAGGCTTTCGATCTGCAGGGTTTCCTCGCGGACACAGCGGTTCCTGGCCACCCAGTAACCGATAGCAACCGGTACAGGCAGATAGGCACCCCAGCCGCCCTTGTCTTCCAGATCGCCTGTCCACTCCGAAACACGATCTTCGGTGCCGTGAATTTCCATCAGGGGGATAGGGTAGGGAGCCTCCATCGTCTCATATGTCCATGCCATTGTCAAGCCCGCGATGGGCGCAACGGCTTTGAAAATTCGCTGCTTGCTGTAGGCCATCAGATAGCACATCTCTCCACCGTTGGACATTCCCGTCAAGAAAGTGTTGTCACGACTCAGATGATGGCGTTTTTGAACATGTCGTGCGATTTTGCACAAAGCCTTCACGTCATCCACTTTCCATCCTTGCTGGAAAACATAGCCCACGTTCCAACTAGGTTCCCCTTGAGGATCTTTGAGCCCTTGAGGAATGCAGACGGCGAAGCCGTGACGGTCAGCGGGCCCGATCATGATGTTCTCGCGCCTGATGCCTGCGCCATAGCCATGCAGGATGAACACCAGCGGCGCATCAGCCTGCAGCCCGTCGGGCAGGTACATGACAAACTGCCGCATGTGCCCATCCACCTTGACGGAATCTTCGATGTACTGGCCTGCATGGCTGTGAAGACAGCATGCAGCCAGCAATAGAGCCAATAATATGGCATTAAGATTCTTCATTGGCTCTTGTGAGGGGGATTACGAGGTTAAGGATGACTCCAGCCAACGCCGAGAGGCCGATGCCGCTCAGCGAGAAGGAGCCCATCGGAATAATAGCGCCGCCGATGCCCAGTGTCAATACTACACTCACGATGATGATATTGCGCGTCTCGTTCAGGTCAACCTTGTGGTTTACCAAATTCTGGATACCCACCGACGCGATGGAGCCGAACAGCAACAGCATGATGCCACCCAGCACAGCGCTGGGAATGCTTTGAAGCAAGGCGCTCAATTTGCCGATGATTGAGAAGACGATGGCTGTGGCAGCGGCGATGCGGATGACGGCAGGACTGGTAATGCGCGTAATCTGCATGGCACCCGTCACTTCACTGTAGGTGGTCACGGGAGGACCGCCGAAAAGGGCTGCCGCCAGACAGGCCAGTCCATCACCCAGCAAGGTGCGATGCAGGCCAGGATCCTTAACAAAATCTTTATTGGCTACAGCGCCCACTACATAGACATCACCGATGTGCTCAATCACGGGGGCAATGGCCACGGGAATCATGAACAGGAAGGGTTCCCAGGCAAACTCTGGCAGGTGAAAATGGATGATGCTCGGCGGCAAGGCAAACCAGGGGGCGCTATTGATTGTCGAGAAATCGACCAGCCCCATCATTATCGAGGTGATGTAACCCACCACTATGCCGCATACTACAGGCACCAACTTGATGAGTCCCCGTCCGAGGACCAGCACTAGAATGGCAGTGAAAAGAGAAATCATGGCCAACAGCCAGTTTTCCTTGGCCATATTCACAGCCGAAGGCGACAGCGAAAGTCCGATACATATGATGACAGGTCCGATGACGACAGGCGGGAAGAGACGCTCAATCAGACGGCGTCCTTGCCACTTGATCAGGGCTGACATCACGAAATAAACCAGCGCCACACCAGCCATACCAGCCAATGTGCCAGGCATGCCCCATTGCTCGGACGCGGAAATGATGGGTGCAATAAAGGCAAAACTGGAGCCTAGAAAAATGGGTACTTTACCCTTGGTAATCAAGTGGAAAATGAATGTGCCCAAGCCAGCGGTGAACAATGCAGTGGCGGGGTCCAGCCCAACCAGCAGCGGCACCAGAACCGTGGCTCCGAATGCCACGAACAGGAATTGGACACCCACGATGGTTTTGCGTGCGGGAGAAAGGGTTAAGGTTTTCGTTGGTTGACTCATGACTGGCACTTGTGTTGCTGTTTTCATGACAAAGGTACATATCTTTTGCTACTTCTTCAACAGTCAGCAGCAAAAAAAACAATCGATGGGGCTGGAAGAACGAAAAAAGCATGTACCTTTGCTCAATCATGACGGCAAAGGAAATTATTGGATATATGGAGTCGCTGCGCAACGACGAGCAGCGGCAGGTGCTGATGGGCTTTTTCAAGACAGGGCCGGGGCAGTATGGCGAGGGTGACGAATTCCTGGGGTTGAAAGTGCCTCAGACGCGGGAAGTCGTGAAGCTGTCGGTGAAGGATACGCCACTTGACGAGGTGCCCGAATTGCTCATGTCACGTTGGCACGAAGTGCGGCTGTGCGGGTTGCTGATGCTGGTCGATAAGTTCGCCAAGATGGCGACTAAACGTTTGGCTAATGATGAGCAAGCCATTAACGGGCGCGATGAGATTGTAAAAATGTATCTGAAATACGCCGAGCAGGCCAACAACTGGGACCTGGTCGATTTGTCTGCACCTAAAATCTTAGGACAATGGTTGTTGTTACCCACCCATTTGGGCGATAAGCGCGAGATTATGGACGTTCTGGCGGCAAGTCCCTGTCTATGGAAGCAGCGTATGGGCATGTTGAGCACCTGGAAAACCACGCAACAGGGCGATCCCTCGTGGTGCCTGCGCTATGCCGAATGGCATCTTCACCACCCTCATGACCTGATGCACAAGGCCGTCGGCTGGATGTTGCGCGAGGTGGGTAAGCGGTGCAGCATGGACTTGCTGTGCCAGTTCTTGGAACGCCACGCCCACGAGATGCCACGCACGGCCCTGCGTTACGCCATCGAGCAGATGACCGATGATGAACGCAAGTACTGGATGAACGCCTAACCTGTTTTCACAACAATTTCTATAGTGGAAAAACAACAAGCAAATGAATACAAGATATTGATTAACAATAAATTCTTGTATTTCTTGTATTTATTGTTTTCATTTTTATAAGAGCGCTGATGCCTTAGTATTTTTGTACTTATTGTTTTCCTTTTATCAAGACTGCGAAGCTTTAATACTTATTGTTTTCGTTTTTTTTACCTGGTCAGGTAGTCGTGTATTGGCGTGAATACTACTTTTGGATGTGGCTGGCTTGGTCTAGCAGTGGCTTGATTTCCCGCTCAAAGATGCTGCGCTCCACAATCCTGTAATGGGGATGGTAGGCCTCGCGATAGTCGGGTGAGTGGCTGATGGCATATTTCTCCTCGGCCAGCACGCTGTCGATAAACTCGCGGTCCTGTTTATAGTCTTTCAGTGTGAGTCCCATTTTGTCGATGGCGCGGATGATCTTGCGCCACCTCTTTTTCCACGATTTCACCGATGGCCGTTTGGCGGTGTTGGCGCTCTTGACAAACGCGTCAAGCAGCATCTCTTTGGAGATAATCCCCTCTTGGATAGCCCTGATGCTCACGCGCACATGCTTGCCATCCACCCCACACAACTCATAGTACCATGGCAGCAGGTCGTCAAGGCTTGTACTGGAGATTTCCTCGTCCAAGTAAGCCTTCATTTGCACGCTGTCCACCATCAGATGCTCGGCTCCCATATAATCTTGGAAACAAGACTTGTACAGATCCAGCAATCGGCTTTGAGGGTACTTTTCCATTTGTTGCCGAACAAAACCTTCAATTCCCTGCGCTGACAGTCCCATTGCCCACATCACGGTGACAACCGCCATCGTTCCTTTCAAAATATCTATCATTTTTATCTTCATCTTCACATCCTCCATCCCCGCAAAGATACACCATATTCTAAAAGTGTATTCCTGGGTTTTATTTGTTGCTTTTTAAAAAAGCACAGTATTCTTCCAATGACTTCTTCATCACTTCTTGAGGAATCAATTTGCGTTGATATTCAGCTATCATCGTCGGACTCAATGATCGATTTAATGTGTATTCTACCATGCTTCTGTCAGCCGACGGACATAAAATGATGCCAATACTCGGATTCTCATTGTCACGCTTTACGTCACGGTCTAATGCTTCAAGATACATATCCATTTTACCCACAAATTCTGGCTGGAAATCAATCGCCTTTAGCTCTATTGCTACCAAGCACTGCAAAGCTCTATGGAAAAACAAGAGGTCGATGCGTTTAGTCGAACCACCCACTTGTACACCAAACTCGCTTTCGACGAACAGGAAATCTTTACCGAGCTCAAGAATAAATGCTTTCATGTGTTCAAGAAGCCCTTGATGTAGATGATGCTCATTATGAGTTTTGGGAAGATTGAGAAAGTCAATAACCGCTTTGTCTTTGAGCATAAACTCCGCTTGGGGATAATCTGCAAGCAGTTTGGGCGACATCATCTTTTCTTTGTCCATTAGCGATGCAAACGTTTGATTGATGATGCAACGACGCAATTCCTCAGTCTTTAATCCCTGATGACGAGCATAAAGTATATAGAAAATGCGTTCCTCATCATTGCGACAGCGATTCATGATTTCAACATGATTGGTAAATGTCGTAAATGTCAACAATGAGGGAATTTGTTGATTGTGAGGGGATTCTAATTGTGCAGTTCCCAACTGCACAATTGCATTGTCCTTCTTTTGTGCAGTCGGTAACTGCACAAAGTCACTAACGTTTAATTGTGATATTCTATCAATAAATAGTGGTCGGCTATATGTGTCATAGAACTTGACCATGTTATAAAGATTCCTTTTGCTGAACCCTCTCCGTTTTGGATTTTGCAGTTTCAAGTAGTCCGCCAAATCACTGACTACTTTTGTGCCCCAATGAGCTGATTTAAGTTGCGAAGAAATATATTGACCAATATCCCAATACATTTGCATCGCCTCATTATTCACCAATGCAATAGCTGATGAACGATGTCGTTCAATCAGTGAGTTGACAAATTCGAATTGTTTTTGCAACTCATTCCCACTTGGAACTATTTGGATGTCGTTTTCCATAATCTTCACTTTTAATCGTGCAAAAATACGAAAAAAACATTTTAGTTTAACTTCAATATTGTGTTTTAGTGTTTCTTGTATTCTCTCTTTGTATTAGTTGTTATCTGTATTGTGGCTATGGCTGTTGAGGGTGTGGGTTGACTTTTTTGTGTTGGGGAGGTGGTAATCCGAGAATTCTATGTAAATTTGCAAAAAAACTAATTAAAGCTGTTTCCTGATATGAATGTCACGAGAAAATTGACTATGGTTGTCGCTGTGATGATGACCATCGGTGCTGCGGCACAAACCAATCCGTTGTGGATGCGCTTCTGCGCTATTTCGCCTGATGGCCAGACCATCGCTTTTTCCTATAAGGGCGACCTGTTCACTGTATCAACACAGGGAGGAACGGCCCGTCAGTTGACGAGTAATGCGGCTTACGACGCTTATCCCGTGTGGAGTGCCGACGGGCAGCGCATTGCCTTTGCCTCGGCACGCGAGGGCAGCCTCGACGTGTATATCGTCGGCAAGGACGGCGGCACGCCCACCCGCCTCACCACCGACAGCGGTAATGAAACCCCGTTGTGGTTCCTCAATGACGACACAGTGCTGTTCGAAGCCACCAATATGCCCACGGCCAAGTCAATATTGTTTGCCAGTCGCTCATTCCCGCAGGTATATCAGGTGGGTACCAGTGGTGGTGGCAGGCCTCGCCTGTTCTCGGCCTTGCCCATGCAGGACCTGAGCGTTAACGCCCGCGGTGACGTCCTCTACCATGATATCAAGGGCTATGAGGATCCCTTCCGCAAGCACCACACCTCGTCCATCACGCGTGACATCTGGCTGAAGCAGGGTGAATCATTCACTAGGTTGACCTCGTTCAACGGTGAGGATCGCACCCCCCGATGGGCACCCGATGGAAACGCTTATTACTACCTGAGCGAGCAGGACGGCACGTTTAACGTCTATAAGAATACCATTGGCGGCCAGCCTAAGCAACTCACTCACCACAAGGACAATCCCGTGCGTTTCCTCACGGTTGCCAATAACGGCACATTGTGCTATGGCTACAACGGCGAGATTTATACCCTGCGCGAAGGGGGCGAACCCCAGCGCGTCAATATCACCATTGCTGCCGATGCCAACGACAAGAACCTCATCCGCCAAATCAAGTCAAGCGGAGCAACTTCCATCAGTGTATCACCCGGTGGCAAGGAAGTAGCCTTTGTGATGCATGGTGATGTATATGTGACTTCGGTGGAGTATAAGACTACCAAACAGGTAACCAACACTCCCGAACAGGAACGCACCATCGATTTCTCGCCCGACGGCCGCAGCATCGTCTATGACAGTGAGCGTAACGGCATGTGGCAGATTTACCAGACATCCATTAAAAATAAGGATGAGAAACTCTTCACCTATGCAACCGACCTCGTTGAGGAACAGCTCACCAATACAGGACATACCTCTATCCAGCCTACATATAGCCCTGACGGCAAGAGTGTCGCCTTCCTTGAGGACCGCGGCACCCTCCGTGCGGTTGATGTCAAGAGTAAGGCCGTGCGCACTCTGATGGATGGCAAGTACATCTATTCCTATAGTGACGGTGACGTGTGGTACGAGTGGAGCCCCGATAGCCGCTGGCTGCTCTCATCTTACATCGGAACGGGAGGATGGAATAGCCAGGATGTTGCGCTGGTCAATGCCAGCGGCAACGGCGAAGTCCACAACCTTACCGAGAGTGGTTACAACGAGGGTAATGCCAAGTGGGTGCTCGGCGGCAAGGCAATGATCTTCACCAGCGATCGTGCAGGTTACCGCAGTCACGGTAGCTGGGGTACCGAGGACGATGTGTATATCATGTTCTTTGACCTGGATGCCTATGATCGCTTCAGGATGAGCAAGGAAGAAAAAGTCATGCTTGAAGAAGCCGAGAAGGAACAGAAAAAAGAGGCCGACAAAGCCAAGTCTGACAAACCTGAAAAGAAGAAAAACGATAAAAAGAAAAAAGCCGCAACCGACGAAAAGCCTGCCGTGCCTGCGCTGCAGTTTGATTTGGAGAATTGTCGCGATCGGATTATCCGCTTGACGGTCAACTCTTCCCGTTTGGGAGATTATGTGCTCTCTAAAGGTGGTGATACGCTGTATTATCAGGCTGCCTTTGAGGGCGGTATGGATTTGTGGAAACACGACCTGCGCGAGAAGAAAACCGAAATCGTGCTTAAGGATGTGGGTTATGGAGGCATGCAGGCAGATAAGGACGGCAAGAACCTCTTCCTGTGCACTGGTAGCGGCATCAAAAAAATTGACCTGGCCAAGGGCAAGCCCGAACCAGTCGCTTATGAGGCTAATTTCAACTACCGCCCCTATCAGGAACGTGAGTACATTTTCAATCATATCTGGCAACAGGTCAAGGACAAATTCTATGTCGAGGATATCCACGGCGTGGACTGGGAAGGCTATCGTGAGAACTACAGGCGTTTCCTGCCGTATATCAATAATAATTTCGACTTCCGCGACATGTTGAGCGAGATGCTCGGTGAGTTGAACGGCTCCCACACGGGCGCCCGTTACAATCCCGATGGACCCGCGCTTAAGACCGCGGCCTTGGGCCTTTTCCTCGATGATACTTATCAAGGTGACGGCTTGCGCATCGAGGAGGTCATCAAGCGCGGCCCCTTTGACGTTAAGAAGACCGGTGTCACAGCCGGGTGCATTATCGAGGGAATCGATGGCATCAACATCGCTGCTGGAGAAGATTATAACTGGATGCTTGATGGTAAAGCCGGCAAGCCCATCCGCGTGACTGTCTTCAATCCAACGACCAAGAAGCGCTTCGACGTCACGGTCAAGGCCATCAGCAAGGGCGAGCAGCAGGAATTGCTTTACAAGCGCTGGGTGGATCGCAACCGCGCCTTGGTGGATAGCCTATCGGGCGGCCAGCTGGCCTATGTTCACGTCAAGGAGATGAACAGCGAGAGCTTCCGCACGGTATATCTTGAATTGTTGAACGATAAGAACCGCAACCGCAAGGCAGTCATTGTGGATGAGCGCCACAATGGTGGTGGCTGGCTGCACGATGACTTGTGCACCTTGCTCAGCGGCAAGCAATATCAGAGTTTTGTGCCCCATGGCCAGTATGTGGGCGCTGACCCGTTTAACAAATGGACCAAGCCCTCTTGCGTACTCATGTGCGAGGACGATTACAGTAACGGACACGGCTTCCCCTTCGTGTATAAGGAGTTGGGCATCGGCAAACTCATCGGCACACCTGTGCCTGGCACGATGACGGCTGTGTGGTGGGAGACCCTTATCGACCGTTCCCTGGTCTTCGGCATCCCCCAGGTGGGCTGTCGTGATATGCGCGGTAACTTCTGCGAGAACACTCCGCTCCTGCCCGACGTCGAGGTCTATAACACTCCCGAAGATTACCTCACTGGTCACGACCGCCAGCTTGAACGTGCTGTTCAGGAAATGCTCAAGTGAGTTTTAACGGGTTGGAATTTATCGTTTGCCAGTAATTGAAAGAACCGATGAATACAGACTCGGGACAACCCATAGTGACAGTTATCGTGCCACTCTATAATCAGGAGCGGTACATCGATGCGTGCCTGCGGTCCATCTGCCGGCAGACTTATGGCGACCTTGAGGTCATTGTCGTCAATGACGGATCAACTGACAGGAGCGGTGATAAGGCTCGCCACTGGGCTGCCAGAGATTCACGTGTCAAAGTCATTGAGAAGTCGAATCAAGGTGTCTCGATGGCGCGTCGGGATGGGTTGAAAGCGGCAACGGGTCAGTTTGTCTCGTTTGTCGATAGTGATGACACGTTACCCAGAAGGGCTCTCGAAATCATGGTGAAGCTGATGCAAGAGAAAGATGTGGATTTGCTGTTGGGGTCGGTGGATCGCAAGTTGGGCATACTGACTAAACACCATTCCGACAAGGGCTACACTTTCCCCTATAACCAGAAGGTGGAGCAACCTGAACTGTTCGACAAGTACTATCTGGGTTTCTATCGCAACAACCTCTTTCCAGTCACGATGTGGGCCCGCCTGTACCGTAAGGATGCTATTGACCGTGCTATGAGGGAATCTACCCTCTTTGATGAACAGGTGAACCGCATGGGAGAGGATGAGTATTTCAATCTCATGCTCTTCCCCTTTTTGCGCTCGATGTATCGGACTGACGAAATCGTGTATAATTACATGTACAATGGAGTCACCACTCGTTTCAATCCTCATTTCACCCAACTGTTCACGTTGTCGGACAAGAGGCTGGTATTACTGGACCAGTATCATTATGATGAGGGCTACAGTTCTCTCTATGCCGAGTATGTGGCTTGTCTTTATCGGTTTGCCCGTCAACTGATTGCCTATGACAAGGCTGACCGTGACGGTGTGATCGAATACTTTAAGCAAGAGGTGGCCAATCGCGAAGTGATGAAGCGCTTGCTCCAGTACTATGCCGAGACAGGTACACAGCGCAAAGACATCCGATTGTTGCTTGACCGGGACTATGAGGGCATGTATGAATACGCCCTGGGGGTGCTTAAGGCCAACCGCCGCTCATTAAAGTTTAGGCTGAGGCGCCGCTTCCTCAAGTTGTTGGGCAAGTGGTGATTCCCTTGGCGGGTCATCGGTAAGAATTGCTTTATAAATCAAGAAAATGGTTGGAAAATTGTAAAATACAATTTTTTGTGGTAATTTTGCCGCCATTGAAAACACATATATCAATTTAGCAATGGATACACAGAAGAATTCTGAAATCATCGCCCGCATCAAGTATCTGATGAGGGAGATGGGTGTACGTCAAGTCCAGTTCGCCGAGCGCATCGGTGTGGACACGTCCAATTTGTCAAAATACCTCAATGCGCACATGCCCTTAAGTGACTCGTTCCTTAACCGCCTAGTGGTGAACCTGGGCGTTTCCAAGGAGTGGCTTCTGGATGGTACTGACCTGCCCTTCGGCAAGACACCAGCCCGTACTGATACTGTCGCTACCGCGTCGGGCACAACGGGCACGCCGGTCTATGACGTAGATGCAACGGCCGGTGTGGCCTCGGGGCGAAATGAATTGTTTTCCAACGAGAATATAGTCGGGTGGGTTAACCTGCCCAACATGAGTCCCCATTGCCGCATCGTGCGTGTCAGCGGTGACTCGATGGCACCCGTCATTATGGATGGTGACTTTGTCGCGGTTCGCGAGTTGAGTAATATCAATCAGATCTACTGGGGGCAGATTTATGTCGTCCAACTCGACGATTTCAGGTTGGTGAAATACCTTAGACGCCACACCGACCCCAATATGGTTGTGCTGCGTAGCGAGAATCCCAACTATGACGACATGGACGTGCGCCGAAGCGATATCCATGAGTTGTTGCTCGTCCAACACGTACTTCACATCAACTCACGCCTATAATAACTGCCGATGACTATCTCCTATCATAACCTGGCCAACGGACTGCGTATTGTCCATGTGAATGCGCCCACACAGGTAGCCTGGTGCGGGCTCGCCATCAATGCCGGCAGTCGCGACGAGCGGGATGGCTACTATGGGTTGGCACATTTTGTCGAGCACACCATTTTCAAGGGAACGCAGCATCGCCGTGCCTGGCATATCCTCAATCGCATGGAGCGTGTGGGCGGTGAACTGAATGCCTATACCACCAAGGAAGGCACCATGCTCTATTCGGTCTTCCCCGAACAGCATTTGGGCCGGGCCGTTGATCTGCTTGCCGATCTCGTCCAGTGGTCGGTGTTCCCGCTGGAAGAACTCGACCGTGAGCGTGATGTGGTTCTTGAGGAAGCTGCAAGTTATCGCGACACGCCCAGTGATGCAGTCTATGATGACTTTGAAGATCTGCTCTTTGCGGGTACTGAACTGGGACACAATATATTGGGCAGGAAGGAAGACCTGGAGCGTCTGACTCGTGAAGACTGCATGCGTTATCTCAAGACCTTATATGTTCCCGATAATATGGCGTTTTTCTCGGTGGGTCCTGAGTCTCCCGACCGTGTCTTCCGTATGGCCGAACGTGCTTTCGGGGACATGAGCCATGCGATGGCACCTCGACGCCGCAGTGTGCCGCAAGCGGTTGCACCCTTCCGGCAGGAGGTGAAGATTGGGACACACCAAGCCCACACCATTGTCGGCGCCCGTGTGCCTGACATGAATCATCCCTTGCGTCATGCTTTCATGCTGTTGAATAACATCCTGGGCGGCCCGGGCATGAACTCTTTACTCAATGTCGAACTGCGTGAGCGGCGTGGATATGTCTATACCGTCGAGTCCACCCTTACTTTGCTCAGTGATTGCGGATGGATGGAAATTTATCTGGGGTGTGATCCTGACGACGTCAAGTCCAGCTTGCGCGTTATTGAAAGAATCACGGCCCGTTTGGGCCAGGAATTGCTGCCTGCGCGACGCTTGGAGGCATACAAGAAGCAGTATTGCGGACAACTGATTGTTGCGGCTGACAATACCGAGTTTATGGCTATGCGCGCTGGGCGGGGCCTGCTCTACCACGGCAAAGTTACTACCATCGCCGAGACCATCGAACGGATACAGGCAGTCACAGCTGACGACATTGCACATGCCGCGCTCTATCTTGCCCATGATGCGTTATCGTCCCTTACATTCAAGTAAAAACCGATTGACAGGAAAACTGATGGCCTGGCATGTAAATGATGACATGTGACGTTGTTGCCACATTTTTGGCAAAATATTTGCAGGTGTTGGGCAAAAACTGTACTTTCGTGACCATAAAATAACAATTCAACAACAAAACAATATAAACAAGACACTATGAATGACGTAAAATTCTATCTCGACGCAGCCGAGAAAAAGATGCAGGAAGCCGTGGACTTCCTCGATGACACCCTCGCACACATCCGTGCAGGAAAAGCCAACGTGAAGATCCTCGATGGCATCCGTGTGAATTACTATGGAAGCCCCGTGCCCATCGATAACGTGGCCAACGTGAGCACTCCCGACCAGCGCACCATCGCCATTATGCCCTGGGAGCGCAACATGATTGGGACTATCGAGAAGGCCATCATCGACAGCAACGTGGGTATCATGCCCGTCAACAATGGCGAGGTCATCCGACTCAACATCCCGCCTCTGACCGAGGAACGCCGTAAACTCCTGGTGAAGGACTCCAAGGCCGAGAGCGAGAAGGCACGCGTGAGCATCCGCAATGCCCGTCGCGAGGCTATCGAGGGCTTGAAGAAGGCCGTGAAGGAGGGTATGAGCGAGGACATCAGCAAGGATGGCGAGGAGAAGGTGCAGAAGATTCATGATAAGTTCATGAAGAAGATCGACGAGATCTTTGCCGCCAAGGAGAAGGAAATCCTCACCGTCTAAGTCCCGGACTTGTCTGCTAAAGCGCTATTCGGGTCGCCTAATGCCCGCCGCTGGCATGATGCTGCCTATTGGGCAGTGTTGCTGGTGGCGTGCGTTGCCTTCTTGGTGATGAATGTGTTCACCACCTTTAAGGAGGACGACATGGCGTTTTCGCTTATCGAGGGCGAGTGGGCGCCTGTACATTCCCTGCTTGATGTATTGCGCTCACATTGTAACCTGTATTTGCATGCCAATGGCCGCACTGCCAACCTGGTGGCGGCCTTGTTTTGTGCCTTGTTGGGTAAAATGGCTTTCAACGTCTGCAACACGCTGGTGTTCGGCTTGATGGCCCACCTGATGAGTTTGTTGGCCACGGGTCGGCGATCGCTATTGGCGTTGTCAATGTTCCTTGCTGCTATAGGCACTTGCTATCCCGTCCCGGGAGAGACCATGCTATGGCTTGATGGCAGTTGCAACTACATGTGGGCTATAACGTTGTCAATGGGTCTGATTTACTATTTGCAGCGTCAGATTCACACGTCGTTGGGGTGGGGCAAGGCGATTGCCCTACTGTTATTCGCGATAGTTGCTGGCAGTTTCAACGAAGCGACCTCATTTGGGTTCCTCTTGGGAATGGTGGCTTGTGTGGCCATGAATCGCAGGTGTTGGAATCAACGGACTGCTGTGGCAATGGCGGGTTACCTGCTGGGTGTCCTGATCATCGTCGCATCGCCGGGGGCATGGGCTAGGGCTGCTGCTGGCGACATTTCCGTCAATATGAATATGGCAGACCTGCTGAACAGTCGTTGGTATATTTTTAGCGAAAAGATGATGCGCTTCTATCTGCCTGTTGCTGCAGCGGCAGTAGGAATCGCAGCACTGCTGTTCAAGCGTGGGAAGTCTGTCAAGCAGAGCGTTTGGACTTATGTGTTCTTGGGGCTTGCATTGGTGATGTTTGCCTTGGGGCAGACCGCTGAACGTGCCTATGCTCCGCTCTGCACTGTAGCCTTGCTGCTCCTTTTGATGGCTGCCGACAGGGTGTTGCGACTTTGGTCTTGGGCTCTCATGGCGGCAGTTGTCATGTGTATGGGATTGGCTGGATTTACCGCAGCTCGCGGCATGGTCGAATTGAAGCGCTATAAAGCTTATAACGATCAGGCAATCAGCGAAATTGTTGCTGCCCCTGATCAAGCAGTGCTGCCCCAGCGCATGTATGACGGCTACAGCCGATTCATTAAGCCCATGAATTTCATGTCCTCCAATTTCTTTGCTCACGAAGATGTCTATAGAGCGTATTTCGGCAAAAAAAACGTACAGTTCGTTAGCGACTCGGTCCATGTGCGTTACCACGAGGGTCGATTACTCGACGGAGCGCACCTGCGTGACATTCCAGAATCCAGTCAGCCGGAATTAACCGGAAACGTGTATTTCTTTGATCATCAAGATTACATAGCCGTTGAATTTAAAGCCGAAGCCATACCTAGCAGTTTCCAGACCGCGGAGTTCCATAAGAACAATGTCATCGATAAGTCAGGAGATTCCCAGAATGCAAAGGAGCAGGAGCGGCGTCGCAACTACGGCATTACCATCGACTATGACCCGGCCGGCTTCTATCCTTTGGAGTATCAGGGAAAATGCTATCTCATATGCAAAGCTCCGGATGCCACTGTCGAGAGCATCGTCTTTCCCTTGTGGCTCACTCCTGGTGGTGAAATGCATTCCATCGAAGTGAATTTGAGATAGATATTCATGCAAAGACGCATGTTTCAATACTTTTAGTGTCGCTTTTCTTTAAAAACTCATGAAAAATTTGGCGGGTATAGAAAAAAGCTATACCTTTGCACCGCTTTTTGGGAGATTCGCTAGCTCAGCAGGTAGAGCACATCCCTTTTAAGGATGGGGTCGTGGGTTCGAGCCCCACGCGAATCACGGTGGTCGAGCGCAGTACAGATGTCTGTATCTGCGCTCGATTTTTACTTGGTGTGCAACAAAACGAAAGGGCTCCCGAGGAATGTCTTCGGGAGTCCTTTCATGATGTGGGAAGATATTCCCTAAATTTAAGGATTATTCTTCGGGTTCATCGGAAGTGTTAGTTTGGGGAGGATTGAGGATGAGCTCAACGTCGCGGTTGATATCGGCAAGGTTCACCTCACCATCGTGGTTCACGTCCGATTGGCCCATACTGTTGTCCATACCACCCATAATGATGTCAATCAGGGCGTTGACATCGGCAATATTAACCTCATAGTCAAGATTCACGTCACCCTCGGGGTACGGGGGCAGGGGTGGTCTGGGGAAAGCTTCATCCAGGTAAGCCATGCGGCGGCGGATCCAATCCTCGACATAGTCCATCTCTTTGCTCAGGTCAAGTTCCTTGCGGGCGAGGTCGGTGTCCTTGCTCCAACGGTTTTCCTCTCGCGTAGCTGCACCACACTCCTCAAGATTATTGATTACGGTGCGGAAGCGGTTCACGAGGCTATCGGTATTGAGCACCGTCTGACGCAGTTCGAGGTATCGTTGCTTTACCTCGTCGTTGTAGCTCTTGATATCCATCATTCCAGCCATGGGCAGCAAGCCAATCCAGTCGATGGGGCGTTCGGGGCTGATCAAGTCGGGCTGGTTAAGCTCGGGCCTGATGTTGGCGCCCAGACTGATGTCAAGGTCCCAGGGGAACATGGTCAACCTGTTATCCACCTCGGTATCATACACGCCGTAGAAAATGTTCTTGCTCTCGTTGTCGAGGGCCTGAATCACGGAGATGAAGATGTAGTAGTCCTGCATAACGGGAATGTCAAAGTAGTATTGCATACTGTCGGCACGCAGGAAAATGTTGGCATCGGCCCTCTGGGCAAACTTCACAGCGTTGTAGAGTGGCGTCCAGTAAACCCTGCCGATCTCGTCATAGTCAGGATAATTCATCTTGAAGCCATCCCATCCTGCCATGCTGGGGTTAAGGGGCTTGGGATCGGTCATGGTCACCGTGCGAGTCCATGCTGTAGCTTCATAAATAAGGCCGTGGAAGAGCTTGCCCTCCTCGTCATAGCGTTTGAGCTTGAGCTGTTTGCGGTCAAGAGGCTCACACATGTTATAAATGCCCATATACTGGCCATTGTGAATCATCTCTACCATGACGCCGCGGGATCCTTTGCGGGCATTGGGCAGGCTGTCGGTGTACCATGCGCGGCGTGCCATGTCCATCCACAAGTCGGTGTTTACGCGGTTGCGCACACGCAGGAAGTCGTGCTGGCCGGCATCAAGCAGCCATGTGTTGTCGTCGCGCAGGCCGAAGAAACGATGGTTCTCCTTGGTCGAGTCCAACTCGCTGATGAACTTGATGCGGTAGTTGAGCTTGTGGCTGTTACCGGCATTGGTCGATTGGCCACGTCTCTTGATCTTGGCAAACATCGGCTGTGCAAGGGCAGAGTCGGGTTCGCTGACCAGAACGGTAGCATAGCTGTAATAGTTGGTAAAGTTACCATAGAGCTCGACAATCGGAAGCCAGGTGAAAGTGATATAACCAGTGATGAGGACAGTGTCGTTCAGGTTGGCGGTCACAGTGTACTGCTTTCCTCCCTCAACATCCTCAAACACGCATTCTTCCCCATTGCCGATAAGGGTGCCCTCGACGGCGAACTCGCTAATGGAGTCTCCATAGTTAATGGTGGCGGTATAGTCGTTGCCGAAGCAAGACTGCGGAATGCTGCACAGCCACATCTGATTGAGGCTGTCAAATACCGCACGATGGCCACCAATATTGAGTACCTGTGCCCAAGATGCCACAGCTACCAATAAAAGGGTGAATGTAGTAAAGAACTTTTTTCTCATGAGATTTTTTTAATACGTTGAAAATGATGTTACTTGAAATTTCGCGCAAAGATAGTAAAAAAGTTGTTACCCGCTTCTTGTTTTTTATTGTTTTCGGTAATAAATTCATCAAATTGGTGGAATTTTGCCTATAAAATCCGTAGCCTTGCAAGGGAACGTTGCGGGCAAGTGATGCCTCTGGCCTTCATTAGGGCTTGTGAGGCTTGTCGCCTGTTAAGCATTTTTTAAGAAAAATAATTCGTCATATTTCTTGCTTTTTTATGTTCTGTCAACCAAAAAAGAAGTAACTTTGCTAACTCTTATCAAAAACACGAAGAACATCAATTCACAATGAAAATATTTACCAACGACGGATTGCGCCGCATTGGCGATAGAACCTTGGAAAAGGAGAACATCATGATGCTGGATCTCATAGAGCGTGCGGCTTCGGCTGTGTCCTATGAGCTGATCTCACGATGGCGCACCTCCAAGCGCTTTGTCATATTTGCCGGGCCGGGCGACAATGGCGCTGATGCCCTTGCAGTAGCGCGCATGATGTATGAGCAGGGTTACCGTCCCGAAGTGTATCTGTTCAATATCAGGTCGGCCCAGTTGTCGGACTGCTGTCTGGCCAATCGTGACCGCCTGATTGAGGTGGCGGGCGATGATATTGAATTCATTGAGGTTATCCGCAACTTTAATCCGCCGGCACTCGACGAGAATGATGTCGTGGTGGACGGTCTGTTCGGTAACGGATTGCGCACCCCTCTCAGGGGTGGCTACACGTCACTGGTGCAGTACATCAATTCCAGCGGCGCCTATGTGGTATCCATTGATATTCCGTCGGGCATGTTCGGCGAGTGGAACATGGGTAATGACCGCCGTAATATCATCCATGCAGACCTGACCCTGACCTATCAGAGCAAGCGCCTTGCCTTCTATTTCGCCGAGAATGCTGAGTTCATAGGCGATTGCAAGGTTCTGGATCTGGAACTCGACCGTGAAAGTCTGGCTCGCACGCCGACCGACTTCTATCTGATTGAGCGTGAGGATGTCCATGAGGTGATGCATCCGCGCAACCCCTTTATCAATAAGTATGACAATGGTACGGTACTGCTAATCGCGGGCAGTTACGGTATGATGGGCGCTGCTGTGCTGGCAGCACGCGGAGCGTTAAGAGTGGGTGCTGGACTGGTTACCGTGCATGCGCCTCGCTGCGGCTTCCAGGTATTACAGACTGCTGTCCCCGAAGCCCTGTTTGAACCTGACCGTAACGAGATCATGACTACATCCATCGACCAACGCAAGACATATAGTGTTGTGGCGCTGGGTCCCGGATTGAGTACCTATGACGAGACTCTTGAGGCAGTTCATCAGTTTATCATGAACTTTAAGCGTCCTTGCCTGCTCGATGCCGACGCTTTGAACTGCATTGCCCGCCGCCCAATGTTGCTCAGGAGCATACCGCCTCGTTCGGTCATCACGCCGCACGCCATTGAGTTTGACCGTCTCTTCGGTGAACACCACACCGATGAGGAACGCCTCAAGAAAGCGTTGGATGTTTCCAAGATTTATAACATCACCATTGTATTGAAGGGCCATTATACGATGACGGTTCGCCCCGACAGCAAAGTGTATGTAAATAGCAGTGGCAATCCGGGTATGGCTACACCCGGTAGTGGCGACGTGCTCACGGGCGTCATCTCGGGTCTTATTGCCCAGAATTATCAGCCCGACTGGTCGGTTGTCCTTGGTGTCTATCTCCATGGTTTGGCTGGCGATTTAGCCGCCCAGGAGCATGGCACTTATGGCATGGTGGCCAGTGACATTGTCGATCACTTGGGCAAGGCCATCATGGATGTCATGAAGTGATCCGCAAGTATATTATAACAATCGAGGTCTGGCAATCATCTGATTACCAGACCTCGATTGTACCTGAAGTGGGACTTGAACCCACACGGCCGCAATGGCCAAGGGATTTTAAGTCCCTCGTGTCTACCGATTCCACCATTCAGGCATCCGGTTATTAATTTGGCTGCAAAGATAGTATATTTTGTTGAAAAAAACGGAAAATGTCGTTTTTTTTATCATTTTGTCGTGCCCTTATCATTCATCAATCAGGTCTAACAAGGGGATGTCAGGAGTGCTTGACTGTTGTTCGTCACGCAATTGGGAGATGCGTTCCATTAGTTTGCCGAAGCGGCTATCAGCCCTGATGATGAAGTTGTTGTTGCCCTGGTCGGTGAGCGCATTGGCCGCAGTATTCACGGTCAGGTCGTCGGGGTCATAGGCAGGGTGGTATCCTTCGGCCTCGTCTTTACCCTGGCTGATGGCGGTGAGCAGCCCCGCGTTTTGTAGTCTGGTCAGTATCTTTTCACCAAGTTCGCCTGGAATGTCATAGTCTTTGATGAGTTCATGTAGCGTCAACGGTTGCTGTCGCATCTTGAACCTCTTGGTGGCAAGGGCAAGCACTGCAATGGCCATCTGGTTAGAATAGGTTTGAGAGACGTCTTTTGACTTATCCCGGTATGCAAAACTGTCGAAGTTCTGGCAGGCGTAGGTGAGCACCGCACCTGATAGTGTGATGAGCCATGACAATTGCATCCACACGAGCATCAAAGGCAGGAATGCAAAACTGCCGTATATGGCGTTGTACTTGGAGACATAGACTTGTCCAGTGACAAAGAGCCATTGCACAATCTGAAAGAATGTGCCTGCCAGTACACCTGCAAACAAGGCATACTTGAACCTAACCTTGGTGTTGGGGACGAAGTAGTAGGCGGCTGTAAAGATGAGCCATGAAATGACGATGGGCATAAACTCCAGCAAGCGGTGCATCATGGGGGACAACGGGTTGCCCTCAAACACATGCTGTACGGCATCGCTCATGAAGATGGTGATGCCTGCCGAACAGACCATCAGTACGGGAATCAGTAAGAACAGGGCCGTATAGTCGGTGAATTTGCGCGGTAGCGAGCGCATTTTGTTCACGCCCCACACGTAGTTGAACGTGTCCTCAACATTGCTGAGCAACGAAATCAACGTCCATAACAGGAAGATGAGACCGATGCCGATGAAAATACCTTGCGATGCTTGGGAAAGATAATTTTCCACATAGGTGAGGGCATTCTGCAGCGCATGGCGTTGAGCGGGGAAGTAGCGGAACAATTCACTCTGCAACAGATTCTGGAAACCGAAACCGCGTGCAATGGCAAACAACATTGCCAGTGCTGGCACAACGGCCAGCACCGTGTTGTAGGTGAGGGCATTGGAACGCATCTGCAGGTCTCGGTCAAGGAAGGATTTTACACTCAGGTTGATGATCTTCAAAGTCTTGACCGACCATAAAGAGCGTGTGTCACTCCACACGTCACTGACACAGTAGCGTATGTTCCTGTTGATGCGTTGCCACAAAGGTTCTTTCTTCTCCTGACCCATCTGCTTGGCTTAAAGGTTGTCGAGTGACTCCCTGATTAAGTCAAAGATGCCGTCGATGCTGCCTAGGCCGTTAATGGCGCGGTATTTGCCTTGCTCCTCATAATAAGCCTTCAAGGGCGAGGTCTGGTTGTGGTATGTCTCCAGTCTCTTGCGGGCTGTGTCCTCGTTGTCGTCCGATCGACCGCTCATCTGTCCACGCAGCAGAATGCGCTTGATGAGTTCTTCTTCAGGAACTTCAAGGCCCACTACGGCATCAATCTTGGTGCCGCGGTCGGCGAGTAACTGCTCAAGGGCCTCGGCCTGTGGAATGGTGCGGGGAAAGCCGTCAAAAATGACACCCTCATGGGCATTATCTTTATTCTCGTCAAGCACCTGTGCCAGAATGTCGATGATGAGTTCGTCGGGGACGAGTTGACCCTGGTCAATGTAGCCCTTGGCAATTTTTCCTAATTCGGTTCCGCGTTTGATGTTATCGCGCAGCACATCTCCGGTCGAGATGTGGAACAACTTGTAATGATCGATGAGTTTATCGCTTTGGGTGCCTTTACCTGAACCGGGCGCTCCAAAAATGACAATGTTCAACATAATCTTGAATTTTTTGTGAATTGTTCTATATTTTAAGACGTATTCTCTTTAATGATAGGCTGGATGGCTCGTTTATTTCTCCTTCAGCACATAGATGTCGGGCAGATTACGTGCCAAACCATCCAAATCCAGGCCGTAACCCAAGATGAATTTGCTGGGAATCTCAAAACCTACATATTCAGGCGCCCTGCCGATGGTCAGGGCCTCGGGCTTGAAGAGCAGCGACACCATCTTGACCGACTTGGGACTGCGCTTCTCCAGTTCCTTGCGCAGTTGGGCCGCGGTCACACCACTGTCGATGATGTCTTCAACAATGAGCACATTACGGTCGGTGATATCCTCGTTCAGACCCATGATTTCTTTCACCTTGCCTGTCGATTCCATGCCCTCATAGGACTTGAAGCGGATAAAGGATATCTCAGAGTCATGCAGGTTGCACGCACGAAACAGGTCGGCGGCAAAGATAAAGGAACCATTGAGGACACACAGGAACAGGGGATTCTCGTTGGCGTAGTCACGCTTGATTTCCTGGGCAAGGCGATGCACTTGCTTGGCAATCTCTTCTCGTCTGATATAGGGTTCAAACGTTAGACCCTGATAAGTTACTTCTTCCATGAGTCATATAGTATTAAACCACAAAGGTAGTAAAAAGTTTTTAGTTATCAGTTTCAAGTATCCAGTTATTTCACAGAAAAGGTGAAATTAAGCAAGCCAAAGGCTCGCAATACTCCAACGAGTGGCCGTCAAGCCCGTCGAGGTATTGCGAGCCTTTGGCTCGCTTGTCGTCTCATGTCACTTCACTGCCGTGTGGCGATGGCTCGTGCCAGGGCGTTCATCTGGTGGCAACATTCGGCAGTTAGGGGGTGATAGTCATTGTGGTGCAAGAACGGTGAGATGAGTAGCACCTTGCCAGCAGCACAGGCATCGAAGAGGCGCCCGCCAGGCTTGGACAGCTCGTCGAAGCCGTTGTTGCAGATGAGAATCACGGGGATACCTGCTTCAAGTGCCCTGTTCATGATGGCTCTTTCTCCCGGGCTGATGGACGGAGACACAAGCACCGCTCCCTGGCCAAGCAAACGGTCGCCCTCGCATGTGATTTCCTCCTTGCTCATCCGACGCGAACAGTAAACCTGCATGATTGACGGGTGCTGCAAGAGCTGGTGGTTACCCATGGCACTCACAGTGGAACCCGCAATCGTGACATCATGAGAAATGCTGAAAAAGTCGTGATGGCTCCGCTTCACCCACAGGCGTCGGGGATTGTCATTCAGGTAGGCCTTCCAGCGCTCCAGCTGGCCCTTGCCCTTCAGCACTCCGTCGGTATAGCCCTGTTCCCACACAGGTACCGATATCCCCAATTCCCGAGCTGCCCTGTTGCAACCGGTTTTAAAGCCATTGATGACTTTTCCCAGGTGGACAGGCAGAGGTCGGGTGACAAACAATATGCCGTGCAGGTGGTCGGGCATGACGGTCAATGCCAGCACTTTGATTTGTGGATAGTAGCGGGGGATGCAGAGCCATTCGGCCTTCACCCTTTCGCCAAGCGGCGAGAGCGTTACCCATGGTTGCGGGTGGCTGCTGTCGGGCCCGCACAGGTTCCCAAGCAGTGGCATGCGCCCTTCAACACACAGGGTAATCAGATAGATGGCCCTATCCTGATAATCGTGGCTAACCATCCGCCGTTTCATCGAGCGGATGGTAGCCACGTCAGGATGTCTCTGGGACCACAGTTTGCGCCCCTCGTTGCGCTTGTCGTCCATTACTTATCGCGGTATTGCGAGCCTCTGGCTCGCTGTGATTACTTGGCGACCTTCTCGAGGCGATTCATCATGGCGAACATGAAGATGGCGGCAGCGAGGCAGACAGCGATGAACACCGTCCAGACAACCCACAGGGGCAGGTCACCCCACAGGTAACCGCCGACGCTCACCAGCTTGTTGCCGATGGC
>CAMYUW010000036.1 GCA_947302275.1 uncultured Prevotellaceae bacterium | reverse complement strand
TCACGTCGGGAACGATCTCGGTCATGATCTCGAGCATGCGGTCGGTACCGATGTTCTGCTCTGCGCTTACCAGCACAACGGGGAAGATGCTGCGGTCAACCATACCCATGCGGATACCCTTGATGGCCTCTTCGTCGGTCAGCGTCATCTCGTCAAGGAACTTCATCATGAGCTCCTCGTCGTTCTCGGCTGCCATCTCGAGCAGTGCCATGCGGTACTCCTCGGCCTTGTCGGCGTGTGCGCCGTCGATGTCAGCGGCGGTAGCCTTGCCACCGTCCTTGGGCCAGGTGTACTGCTTCATGGACAGCACGTCAACCACGCTGTTGAAGCCGGGACCGGCATTCACGGGGAACTGCAGAGCTACGACCTTGTTGCCGTAGGTCTCACGCAGCTGGTTATATACGTTGTCAAAGTCGCACTTCTCATCCTCAAGACGATTGATGACGAACATGAGGGGCTTGCCAATGCGCTCTACGGTGCGGAAGTTATTCTGCGTACCTACATCGACGCCATTGCGGCCGTCAACGACCAGAGCAGCGGTGTCAGTTACATTCAGAGCGGTAACAGCGTTGCCGACGAAGTCGTCACTACCCGGGCAGTCAAAGAAGTTGAGCTTCTTGCCGTTCTTCTCGGCATAGAAAACACAAGAGTATACGGAGTAGCCGTACTCTTTCTCAACGGGGGTGTTGTCGCTCACGGTGTTGCCGTTATCAACGCTACCTCTGCGGCTGATCGTGCCGCCCTCAAGGAGAATAGACTCGGTGAGAGTGGTCTTACCAGCGCCCTTGCCACCGACGAGAGAGATGTTCTTGATCTCGTTTGTTTTGTAAACCTTCATTAGTGATTTGTTGTTAAATAATTGTTATATAGTGAATTGATGTTAGTTTCGCTAAACAGCCTGCAAAATTACAAATTTTTGGTGTGACTGACAACATTATTAAAAAGAATTTTATTAACAATGCCCAAAAAACAGGCTGGAGGCTAGTTTGACGTTGTCATTGTGCCGCTGTGATGCCAAAAATCGTTATCTTTGCGCTGGATTTTTTTGGAAACATGGCAGGAATCTATATCCATATCCCGTTCTGCGCTAGCCGGTGCAGCTATTGTGATTTTTTCTCGACGCTGAAGTTGGGTGAGATGGGTGCAGACTATGTCGATGCCCTGCTTGCCGAGGCGCGCCTGCGCCGCAATGAGTTGTTGACTGAGAGGGTTACTAACCTCTATGTGGGCGGTGGCACCCCGTCACAGTTGCCATTGCCGTTGATTTCACGGTTGGTGATGGGATTAAGGGAGATTATTGACTTGAGCCATGTGGAGGAATTTACCATCGAGGCCAATCCTGACGATGTGACTGGCGAGTGGTGCGATTGCGTCAAGTCTTTGGGCGTGAATCGTGTGAGTATGGGCGTACAGTCGTTTGAAGATAAGATTCTTCGCTTGGTCGGGCGCCGTCACACTGCGGGCCAGGTGGCCGATGCGGTGAATCACCTGCGCATGTCAGGTATTGACAACATCAGTATTGACCTCATTTATGGTTTGCCTGGCCAAACGGTCGAATCGTGGACAGCTACAGTGCGGCAGGCAATTGCTTTGGAACCATGGCACATCTCGGCCTATGGATTGACCTATGAGGAAGGAACGCGCTTGTGGCAGCAGCGTGAGCGTGGCGAAGTTGTCGAAGTGCCTGAGGAACAATGTCTCGAGATGTACCGTATTCTGGTTGAATTGCTGCGTCAGGCAGGTTTCGAACATTATGAGATTTCCAATTTTGCTATGCCAGGCTGTTATTCACGCCACAATTCTTCTTACTGGAACGATACCCCTTATTTGGGACTGGGTGCTGCGGCACACAGCTATGACGGCAGGGTGAGAAGCAGCAACCCCTGTGACCTGCATGGGTATATCAACAGGATCATGGCTGGCTTGCCTGCGAACGAGAAGGAGGAGTTGACGCTTTATCAGCGCTATGACGAACGTGTCATGCTGGGGTTGAGAACTTCGCTCGGCGTGTCTGCCGAAAGCTTGCGTGATGACTTCGGCGACATAGTATTTCACCATTTTCTCCGAGAGGCCAAGCGACATATTGAAGCGGGCAATCTCAAGCAGGTGGACGGCTTCAGGTATGTCTTGACCGCTAATGGCATCATGCTTAGCGACAGTGTGATACGTGACCTGATGTGGGATGAGTGAGCACTGGCATTAACAGTTAGCCGCTGATAAAGAACTGACTTGCTTTGCTGATTCGGATAATTTGTACTATTTTTGCGCTTCCGCATCGTGGATAGTACCCATGTCGGGTAAACAATTAACGAAGAGATGAAAATGACATCATTGGAGAACAAGCTTATTGCCGCCATTGATAAGCACCGGAACGTGTTGTTTCTGGCTATTGTCGTGCTGATTGGTGCTGCTATCAGGTGGGCCGGCCGCTATTTTGTGTCTGAGGATATGACCTTCTGCCTGATTCCGTGGTTTGAGAGAATCAGGGCCTCTGGAGGTCTGCCGGCTCTGTCTGGGCAGGTTGGGGATTATGGCCTGTTATATCAGACCCTTATTTCGCTGATGACCTACTTGCCGCTGCCTGCAGTGGTGCAGTACAAATTGCTCTCTTCTTTGTTCGATGCCGTGCTTGCGTTATTGGCTGGCTTGATATACCGGGATGTGAAAATGAGTAGGCTGAACGGTTTGCAAGGTGTTGACCGTTCCCGAGTGACGTTACAAGCATTTTTGGTGTCGGCTGTGGTCTGGCTCTTGCCGACGGTGATACTGAATTCTTCATATTGGGGCCAGTGTGACTCGATGTATGCCTGTTGCTGTCTGGCGACCATCTACCTCTTGCGGCGCGGTTCTTTTGCTTGGGCTTTTGTTTTGCTTGGCTTGGCTTTCGGCTGTAAGTTGCAGGCGGTTTTCATTTTGCCCATCATCGGTGTGTATTATCTGTTGAGCAAGCGTTTCAGCCTGTTATGGGTGCTTCTGTCTGTCGTTGCGATGTGGCTGTCGGGAATTGTGGCGTTTGCTTATGGCCGCAACCTGCTGTCTCCCATCATGATTTATACTGGTCAAGTAGGCCACTATCAGGAGATGTACATGGGATTTCCGAGTCTTTGGATGCTGGTGGGTAATGATTACTGGGCGTTGCGCTGGTTTGCTATCCTGTTGACTGTTATGGTGCTGGTCACGGGCGTATGGTACTGCTTGAATCACAAGCGGGTGGTCCTGTCCGACGAGCGTTACTATGCGGTTGCGGCATGGTTCATGTGGTCGATGTTGCTGTTCCTTCCCAGTATGCACGACCGTTATGCCTATCTGCTGGATATCTTGCTCGTGATTGTGGGTTGCTTAGACAGGCGATTCCTCAAGTATGCCGTTATCACGGTTCTGATCAGTCTCTACTATTACAGCATCTACCTGTTTGGTGACAGGGGTAACGGCCATGTCCTTTCGGCATTGATATATCTGTTTGCCTATCTGCACTACACTCGTACGCTGGTGGGTGACATTCAGCGTGACGAACAGCAAATTACCGAAAAACAGCAGATTTAAAGCGCTTCTTCAAACGCTTCGTCGATATCGTGGAGCAACAGCGTCAGGGCGGGGTTCTTTACAGCCGCCTCACGTTCGACAATTGCCCTAAAGGTTGGAGTGCTCTCCAGTTTGCCCAGAAGTATCAGATTCAACATCAGGCGATAACCTGTGTATTTGGCCATTGTGTTCTCTTGGGTGATGAGTTGACTCATCACCTCTTGACTGTCAGCAATGTGCCGCAATAGTTTGTGGCACAGGTTATCGGCTATTTCAGTGGTCTCGATATCCTGGCACCATGTCAATGCCAACTGGCCTGACATCAGCCCGGGAGGGAAGAGCATGGGCGCGGCAAGGCGACATTCTCGCGAGTTGGTGTCATTCCACATTTCCTGTGCGACTGTTGCCAGATCAATCTCATTTCCGATGCGCTCACGGGCTCGGCTGGTGATGCCGACAATGTCAACGAGAAGACATCCCATGATGATGGCGTGTGGATCGCCTGCATCTCTCAATTTATTGGCTATAATGCCGTTGCGAAAGGCGAAAAACTCTTTTCGGATTACCTTCAGGTATTCGTTGCGGGCGTCTTGAAGTGATGTCATGACAGTGGTGTTGATGTCGAGTTAATGTGTCAGTTTCTGGGCAAGGAAGCGTCCGGTGTAGCTTTCGTTGCAACGGGCTACTTCTTCGGGGGTGCCGGTAACAACAATATTGCCGCCGTTCTCTCCGCCTTCGGGTCCCAAATCGATGATGTGGTCGGCGCACTTGATTACATCGAGATTATGCTCGATAATGACAACCGTGTGGCCGTTGCCGATGAGCTGGTCAAAAGACTTCATCAGCGTGTTGATGTCGTGGAAATGGAGACCGGTAGTCGGTTCATCAAAGATGAATAGGGTGTTCCCCTGGCGTTCACCACTCAGGTAATATGCGAGTTTCACACGTTGGTTTTCACCGCCCGACAGTGTCGAAGACGATTGTCCCAACTTGATGTATCCCAGGCCTACATCCTGCAACGGCTTGAGACGGCGCACGATGCGGTGCTCGTTATAAGTGTTGGTCTCACTGAAGAACTCGATGGCCTGATTGACGGTCATCTCGAGGATGTCGCTGATGGTGCGGTCACGGTAAGTCACGTCGAGCGCGTTACGGCCGAATCGCTTGCCATGGCAAGCTTCACAAGTCAGGGTGATGTCGGCCATGAACTGCATCTCGATGGTGATAGTGCCTTCTCCCTTGCACTCCTCACACCTGCCTCCAGGAGAGTTGAAAGAGAAGAAACTGGAATTGTAACCCATCTGTTTGGATAGCTGCTGCTGGGCGAAAAGCTGGCGTATCTCGTCAAAGGCCTTGAGGTAGGTGGCGGGGTTGCTGCGTGTGCTCTTGCCGATGGGCCCCTGGTCGATGAATTCGACAGCCGACAGGCGGCTCAAGTCGCCTCCAATGCTGTTGTGGCTGCCCGGTGCGTCGGCAGTCTGGTCATACTGTCGGGCAAGGGCAGGGTAGAGGATCTTGCCCACAAGGGTCGATTTGCCCGAGCCGCTCACGCCCGTAACAACAGTCATTACACCAAGCGGGAACTTGACGTTGATATTTTTAAGATTATTCTGGGTGGCGCCCTTGACCTCAACATACTGGCTCCATTTGCGCCGTTGCTTGGGCACGGGAATAGTCAGTGAGCCGGTCAGATATTTGGCGGTATAACTCTCGGTGGCGCCAGCAAGTTGCTCCACAGGTCCCTGGAAAGTGATGCGCCCGCCGTTACGCCCGGCCTCGGGCCCCACGTCGATGAGGTAGTCTGCGGTGCGAATAATATCTTCGTCATGTTCAACGACAACCACTGTGTTGCCCAGTTGTTGCAGCATCTTGAGCACGTGTATCAGCCGGTGGGTGTCACGAGGATGCAAGCCGATGGATGGCTCATCAAGGATATAGACCGAGCCCACCAATGAGCTGCCAAGTGCCGTAGCCAGGTTGATGCGCTGACTTTCGCCTCCCGACAAGGTCGCTGACAAGCGGTCAAGCGTCAGATAGCCGACACCCACGTCACACAGGTAATCCAGCCTCGTGTTGATTTCGGTCAACAGGCGTTTGGCAATCTGGGCATCAGTCTCATCCAGTTGCAGTTGGGCAAACCATTGTGCGAGGTCTTTGACGGGCATGCGCACCATGTCGCTGATGGTGAGGCCACCTACCTTGACGAAACCAGCCTGTGGCTTGAGTCGTGTGCCGTGACAGGTGGGGCATACGGTCTTACCCCGATAGCGAGCCTGGAGCACACGGAATTGTATTGCATAAGCCTTGCTTTTTACCCATTCAAAGAATCCGTCGATGCCAGTCCACTGCCCGTCACCAGTGCCATGCCATAACAGGTCAAGTTGCTGTTGCGTGAGTTCGTGGTAGGGCTTGTGGATGGGAAAACCGAGTTTGGCAGCCACATGGATGAATTCGCGCTTCCATTCGCTCATCACCTGTCCGCGCCAGCACATCACCGCGTCGTCATAGACCGATCGGCTCCTGTCTGGTACTACCAGGTTCTCGTCGATGCCAATTACACTGCCAAAGCCCTCGCATGTGGGGCATGCGCCAATGGGATTGTTGAAGTTGAACATCAGGTCGCTGGGCTCTTCAAACGTCATGCCGTCCAACTCATATCGTTTGGAGAAGCGGTGTTCGACCAGTGACCCGTCTGCCTCCCAGACTACCACTATACACTCATCCTTGCCCTCGTAGAAGGCCGTCTGCAGCGAATCGAGTAAACGCAGTTCGTCATCGCGATTGTGAGTCACTGCCATGCGGTCTATAAGCAGGCGGTAGTCACTGGGTGACAGGACTTCGTCGCTGGCCATCACTTGGGCAATATCCACAAACTTGCCGTCTCTCGTCATGAGCCTGGAGTAACCACCTTTGATAAGGATGTCGAGCTGTGTGCGCAGGTCTCGTCCGTCAGGGACAATAACCTCGGTGAGCAAAGCCAGACGAGTACCGTCGGGATAGCTGTTAATGGCATCGATGACATCGTTTGCCGTGTGCTTTTTCACCACCTGACCCGAGATGGGCGAGTAGGTCTTGCCAACACGGGCGAACAAAAGGCGCAAGTAGTCGTAGATCTCGGTGCTTGTGCCTACCGTGCTACGGGAGTTGCGAGTGACGGTGCGCTGTTCCACGGCAATGGCAGGCGGCAGACCTCTAATGAAGTCGCAGTCAGGCTTTGTCATGCGCCCCATGAATTGGCGGGCGTAGGACGACAGACTCTCGACATAGCGACGCTGGCCCTCGGCATACAGGGTGTCAAAGGCCAAAGAGGACTTGCCAGAGCCTGAAAGGCCTGTTACCACGACAAATTTGCCGCGCGGTATGGACACGTCAACGTTCTTGAGGTTATTGACGCGTGCACCTTTGATGATAATGTCTCCTGTAGTTGCCATTTCGCGAGAATTGAGCCTGCAAAGGTACGGCTTTTTCATGAGAAAAACAAATATACATTTCCTTTGCAGGATATGTGCATGAACAACGAAACGAGAAAACGAACAAAACTGACGATATGGACAGCCTGGAAATGCGGAGAGAAATGACGGCTCGAGAATGCCCGTATAATTCAAATGTTGTTTTAATGCTTGTATTTTAATTGCCTTTTTGCTAAATTTGTGGCAAATATTAACCAATTGAATTATGAATATGAAACAAAAAGCATTACTTATTCGGCTGGTCGTTCTAGTGTCGGCCATGATGTGCGCCCTTGGCGCCAAGGCTGCCAACGCCTATGCCTGCTTCACATCGGCCGACTCGACGTTGAGTTTCTTCTACGACAGTTACTCCAGCTCTCGCCCGGGCCAAGTCTTCGACCTGGTTGCGGGCGATCAACTTCCCGCATGGGGTTACAGCTCCATTAGTAACCAAGTTGCCCATGTGGCTTTTGACCCCTCGTTCGCCAGTGCCCGCCCGTTGTCTACATACAAATGGTTTGATAATATGCCCAATCTCCGAACCATCCAGGGACTGAACTACCTGAACACCAGCGAAGTGACCAATATGAACTGGATGTTCGGTGCCTGCAGCAGTCTTACAAGCCTTAACGTAAGGAATTTCAACACGTCTAATGTGACTACCATGGCTTCAATGTTTTATGGCTGTAGCGGGTTGACAAGTCTTGACCTGAGCAAATTTGTCACCTCCAATGTGACAGACATGTCAGCAATGTTCTATGGCTGCAGCAGGCTTGAGACCATTGACCTGAGCAGTTTCAATACCGCTAGTCTCGTTGGCTCATATACCATGTTCTATGGCTGCAACCACCTGCAAACCATCTATGCGGGTAGCGGCTGGAGTACGGCATCTATAGCCATTTCTTCCAACATGTTCTTCGGCTGCTTCGGAATTGTCGGTGGCCAGGGTACGACCTACGACGAAAACCACACGGACAAGGCCTACGCCCGCATCGACGGCGGATCGAGCAACCCTGGTTACTTCACCGGTAAGTTTGAATTCCTGCGTGGCGACGTGAACGACGATGGCAGTGTCTCCATCGGCGATGTGACAGCTTTGATTGACTACTTGTTGAGCGGTGATGGCTCAGGGGTCAACGTTGCGGATGCCGATTGTAATAATGACAATGGGGTCAGCATCGGTGACGTGACGGCCTTGATCGACTTCCTGCTCTCTGGAACATGGGATTAGGAATTAGAAATAAAAAGATGTTATTTTGATGTTGCCGTCTTGGTTTTTGCAAAATTATTTGCCAGAATTAAAAAGAAGTAGTAATTTTATTGCCCAAAAACAAGCGGTCTGTCACTTGTCTGGCATGATTATTGCTTGTGAGTGCATTACTAAGACATTATTAATTATTTAATTAGCTTTATAGGATATGAAACCGATTAACATTGTAATGGCTGTTGTTGGCGGTGCAATCGCTGGCGCGGCAGTGGGCTTGCTTTTTGCCCCCGAGAAAGGTGACGACACCCGTAAGCGCATCGCCGATGCCCTGCGTGAACAAGGCGTGAAGCTGAAAGGCTCTAAACTTGACAATCTCGTTAACGATATTGCCGAGGAGATTAAGGATAAGTTAGATTAATAACCAATTAAAAACATACGTTAAAATGAAAGGATTAAGTTTATTATACGCATTCCTGGGTGGCGCTTTGGTAGGTGCTTCGGCTGCTATCTTGTTTGCACCGGAAAAGGGTTCCGACCTGCGTAGCCGCATCAAGGAGATGCTCAAGAAGAACGGCATCGACTTCAGCGACGACGAGGTAGAGCAGCTGGTGAAGCAGATTAGCGCTCAAATCGAGGACTGACAAAATAGCACGCATTCATGACAGGCGGTGTGACACTCGACTGACACACCGTCTGACATGACCATGTATTGTGATGGCATGAATGAGATAGATTATAAAAAACTGATTAGCGAGGCGCGCAAGTACTTTTCGCTGGAGTGGGATTATACCAAACTCACGGCAGTCGAGAAAATGGCGGTATTGCTGTCGTCGATTGCCTTTGTCGCTGTAGTGATCATTATTGGCACATTTGCTATGGCTTATGTGTTCTCGGCTCTCATCAGCGTGCTGGCCACAGCTTTGGGGTGCACATGGGGCGCCCAGTTGATTGCTGCCGGCATCTTGTTGCTGCTGCTGCTTGTCGTGTTCGCTTTCAAGCGTCAGCTCATCGTGGATCCCGTGGCACGCTTTGTGAGCAAGTTGTTCCTTAAACCTGAAGACAATGAGTAACGAGACCATTAACGAGTCCACGGGTACAGCCTCACCCAAGTTGCCCGTTTTGACCCAGGACGCACCCGACAGCTGGCGTGGTATGACACTCGACGAGTTGCGACGTGCCCGCGGCAAGGCTCTTGTGCGCCGTGAAGTAGGGCGCGCTACAATGCAGTATGATATTGATGGTGTGAAGAATAACTTAGCCAGTAACGGCGTGCGTGCCCTCATGTTCAGCCCTGGTATGGTTAACCATCTCAAAACAGCCGACTATGTCCTCTTGGGCTTTAAACTGGTACGCTGGCTCATGAGTCTGCGCAACAACCGCCGTCGTCGCCGTTGACCTTTTCCCGCCGAAGTTCGAGTGGCGAAGGCTGGAAAATTGACAAAAAATCACTTTAAAAAACACTTTTTTTTGAAAAAACGTTGTTGTTTTTTTGATTTTGTCTATATTTGCAGCTCGAAATCTTAGGATTTCCTGTGAGAGAGTAACTAATATTAATGACCATATTTGACGAAAAATAAACTGCCTATCGACAAACATTACTCATTATTGACCAAAAATATATAGTAATGAAAATCTACAATGACAAGAGCGATGAGCAACTCATTTCGCTGTATGTCGATGGCAACAACGAGGCCTTTGATTCGCTGTTAGAGCGACACAAGGACCGAGTTTTCATGTATATATATCATGCGGTTAAAAACGAAGAACTAGCCGATGATATTTTCCAGGACACTTTTGTCAAGGCCATCATGACCATAAAGCAGGGAAGGTATGTGGAGAATGGACATTTTCCAGCTTGGATCACACGCATCGCACACAATCTGATAATCGACTACTTCAGGCAGACACGTGCCGAGAATCTGCAGTCCACCGACGACGAAGATGCCAACATCCTTAACCGTAAGGAACTGTCGGATTGCACAATCGAGGATAACATCATCACAACACAGATTCACGATGATGTGCGCCGCCTGGTCAAGGCACTGCCTGAGAGCCAGCGTGAGGTGCTGGTTATGCGCTATTACAAGAATATGAGTTTCAAGGAGATAGCAGATACTACCGGCGTGAGCATCAACACAGCTCTGGGTCGCATGCGTTATGCCATCCTGAACATGCGCCGCATGGCCGAGGAACACAATATCGTCCTCACGATGTAAAATTTCTACCGTCATAGGAAAACGATAAGCACAACAAATGCAATCATTGCTTGTCAAGGCAGATTTGTATTTATTGTGCTTATTCATTTCGTATTATCATTTCATTTTATGATATTGTTTTTTGCGATTTTCGGCGGGAAATTTTGTGTATCGTGGTAAAAGTAGTACCTTTGCAGCCGCTTTTGAAAGAACTAAACATTTAACAGACAATACAAACCAAGTAATGAACGTAAGTTTTGAACAGATTGACGCGGTGAACGGACTGCTCACCGTTGACATTAAGAGAGAAGATTTTGCCGCTGATGTGAACAAGGAAGTGGCCCAGATGGGCGTACGTCACCCGCTGAAGGGTTTTCGCCCTGGCAAGGCCCCCAAGAACTTGCTGATGAAGTTTTACGGTCCCAGTGTAACTGCTGACGTGATTGACCGCAAGGTGGGTCGTGCTGTGTATGACTACATCCGCGAGAACAAGTTGCAGATTCTGGGTGAGCCTCTGCCCAGTGAGGACACCAAGGTCGATATCATGAATGACGAGGAGATGACCTTCAAGTATGACTTGGGTATGGCCCCCACGATTGAACTCAAACTCAACAAGCGCATCAATGTGCCCTATTATAATATTGAGGTGACCGATCAGATGATCGATGATGCTATTGCCCACGACCGCAAGCGCCTGGGTACTCTCGTTGATGGCGAGGTTAGCGACAAGGAGTCGATGCTCCGCGGCTCGATGATTGAGCTCGATGAGCAGGGCAACGACAAGGCTGACGGCATCAAGGTGGAGCGCACTCTGATTTCTCCCCGTTACATGGTCGATGAGGAAGAGGCCGCCAAGTTTGTAGGCGTCAAGGTGGGTGATACCTTCGTGTTCAACCCCCACAAGGCCAACAACGGTAATATCGCCGAGCTGGCATCGATGCTTAATCTGGATCGCAACGAGGCCGACGTGAAGAGTGATTTCCGCATCACCATCGAGGAAATCAAGGTCAACAAGGACGCCGAGTTGAACGAGGAATTCTTCAAGGGTGTTCTGGGTACTGAAACCGATGTTAAGGATGAGGCAGCTTTCCGCGAGGCTATGCGTGACATGATCGCCAAGGCCAATATTCCCGAGAGCAACTATCGCTTCACCGTTGACGCTCAGCGTATCCTCACCGAGAAGGCCGGCGACCTGCAGTTGCCCGAGGAGTTCCTGAAGCGTTTCCTGAAACTGCGTCGTGAACAGGACGAGAAGAACAATGGCGAGGTGACCGACGAGGAGGCACAGAACATGTTCAAGTCATTGCGTTGGCAGTTGGTCAAGGATCACTTGGCACAGGAGTTGGGCATCAAGGTCGAGAAGGAAGACATCGACACTGCCGCCTTTATCTTCGCTCAGCAGCAGCTGTCGCAGTACGGCATCTATAATGCTCCCGAGGATCTCATCAAGCAGCAGGCCGAGCGCTTCATGCAGGACGACCGCGCACGTGATGCCATCCAAGAGCATGCACTGGACAACAAGTTCTATGCCGCAGTTCGCGAGGCCGTTAAGGTCAACGAGAAGTCGATCAGCGTTGAGGACTTCCGCAAGCTCTACGAGCAGGAGGAGAAATAATCCTGTCAACAGGCTTGTCACAAACGGGGCAGGGCTGGCCATCAGGCTGGTCTTGCCCTTGTTTTGTACCCAAGGCCTTGTATTACTGGCCTGAAGAAATGTGTTAAGGCGTGGTTATGGCCGGCGTGACAATTTGTCGGTTGGCGCGGTTTTTGCTCCTTCGGGTGTCAAAAAAAAGACATGTCAATAAAAAACTGGCTCAACTTGTCGTGTGGTTGAGAAAAAAATGCTATCTTTGAACAATCAATAATTTTTAAACACAAATAAGGATTTTATTATATGGAAAACGATTTCAGAAAATTTGCAGTCCATCACTTGGGCATGAATGGATTGGCACTGGACCAGTTTGCTGCTAGTGTATCCGGCAACTATATCAATCCCACCATCATGGAAGAGCGCCAGCTCAATGTCACCCAGCTCGACGTGTTCTCGCGTTTGATGATGGACCGCATTATCTTTTTGGGAACCCAGGTAGAGGATTACACGGCCAACGTTATCCAAGCTCAGTTGCTTTATCTCGATAGCGCAGACCCCGGCAAGGATATCTCCCTTTACATCAACTCGCCTGGTGGCTCAGTATATGCGGGTTTGGGCATTTATGACACGATGCAGTATATCCAGAGTGATGTTTCGACCATTTGTACCGGCATGGCCGCTTCGATGGCTGCCGTGTTGCTCGTCGCTGGCCAGAAAGATAAACGCTTTGCTCTGAAGCATAGCCGTGTGATGATTCACCAGCCCATGGGCGGCATCAGTGGCCAGGCATCAGACATCGAAATTACCTCTCGCGAGATCCTCAAGCTCAAAAAGGAACTTTATACCATCATCAGCGACCACTCGGGCCAGCCCTATGACAAGGTGTATGCCGACAGTGACCGTGACTACTGGATGACTGCAGACGAAGCCAAGGAGTATGGCATGATTGACAAGGTCCTCATTCGTGAGAAATAATCGGCATGGCAAAAAAGAAAGACACTAACGCCCTATATTGTAGCTTCTGTGGCCGTAGCGACCGAGAGGTCGAACTGATGCTGCCCGGCATGAACGGTTGCATCTGTAACGAGTGTGCCGAGCGAGCCGTCGAGTTGTCGCATGAGTACCTTCAGAAAATGTCCGCTTCGAGGTTGCCCGATTTGGACATGGATTCGCTTCCCAAGCCTGATGAAATCAAGGCATACCTCGACCAATATGTTATCGGTCAGGAGAATGCCAAGCGTTACCTGGCTGTAGCGGTTTATAACCATTATAAAAGGTTGAACCAGCGTAAGGATGATGATATCGACATCGAGAAGAGCAACATTATCATCGTGGGTCCGACAGGTACCGGAAAGACCCTGCTGGCTAAGACCATCGCTAAGATGCTGAAGGTGCCGTTCGCCATCGTGGACGCTACCGTGCTGACCGAGGCTGGCTATGTCGGAGAGGATATCGAGAGTCTGCTGACCAGGTTGCTGGCAGCCTGCGACTATAACGTTGCTGAGGCCGAACGCGGCATCGTCTTTATCGACGAGATTGACAAAATTGCCCGCAAGGGAGATAATCCCAGCATCACGCGTGACGTGAGTGGAGAAGGCGTGCAGCAGGGTTTGCTCAAACTGCTTGAGGGCTCAGTTGTCAATGTGCCGCCCCAGGGAGGACGCAAGCACCCCGAGCAGAAGATGATAGCAGTCGACACCAAGAATATCTTGTTCATCTGCGGTGGCGCTTTTGAGGGAATTGAACGTAAAATTGCACAGCGCCTCAATACCCACGTTGTGGGCTATGGTGGCGGCAATCATGTGAGCAAGGCCGACAGAGATAAACTCTTGCACTTTGTCGCTCCACAGGACCTGCGAAGTTATGGGCTTATTCCCGAAATTATAGGCCGCCTGCCTATCCTAACCAATCTGGAGCCGCTGGATCGTGACGCGCTGTTGCGCATCCTCACCGAGCCTAAAAACGCGATTGTGCGCCAATACAAAAAACTGCTTGAGATGGATGGTGTGGAACTTGTTATTGGAGACGACGTGCTGGGTTATGTGGTGGACAAGTCTATCGAGTACAAACTGGGTGCCCGTGGCTTGCGCAGTCTGTTCGAGACAATCATGATCGATGTCATGTATCAGGCCCCGTCTATGAAAGAAAAACGTTTTGTCCTCACGCGTGAGTTTGCCGAACGGCAACTTGCCGGTTCCAATTTTGAACTGTTGGGAGATTAGGCGTTTGGGGGTCGGTTTGTCTTTAGCGATTAGGAACTTGCTTATAGAAAAAAGGCTTCTATGGACACATGTGAAGCGCCCAAAAGCCAAAAAGTGAAAATTATTTTTTAGAAAATAATTGTGCAGTTCACAAAATAGCTCTATATTTGTGAAATCATTGAAAACCCTATACCACTATTATGGCGAAGAACATCAAGTTGATATCGGCATTGAAGGAGTACTTCGGATTTGAGACGTTCAAGGGCAATCAGGAAGCGATTATCGAGAACCTGCTTGCCGAGCATGATACATTTGTGCTCATGCCAACTGGTGGCGGCAAGTCGCTGTGCTACCAGTTGCCGGCCCGTCTGATGGAGGGTACTGCTATTGTGATATCCCCCCTAATTGCATTGATGAAAAACCAGGTCGATGCCATGCGTAGTTACAGCGAGGAGGATGGTATAGCCCACTTTATCAACTCCTCGTTGACCAAGCAGGCTATCGAGATTGTGAAAGACGACGTGCGTAGCGGCCGTACTAAACTGCTGTATGTCGCTCCCGAATCTCTCACTAAGGACGAGAATGTCGCATTCCTGCAGGATGTTCCCATCTCGTTCTATGCTGTTGATGAGGCACATTGTATCTCGGAGTGGGGACATGACTTCCGCCCTGAGTACCGCAATATCCGCCCAATCATCAACCGCATCGGTGAGAGGCCCATCATTGCCTTGACAGCTACCGCTACCCCCAAGGTGCAACACGATATACAGAAGAATCTGGGTATGACTGAAGCTGCTGTCTTCAAATCCTCGTTCAACCGCCCCAATCTCTATTATGAAGTGCGTCCCAAAACCAAAGATGTGGACCGCGAGATCATCAAGTTCATCAAGGCCAACGAGGGCAAGTCGGGTATCATCTACTGCCTGAGCCGCAAGAAGGTAGAGGAACTGGCCGAGGTGCTGCGCCTGAACGACATCAAGGCTTTGCCTTATCATGCAGGCATGGAGAGCTCGGTGCGCAGCGCTAATCAGGACGCCTTCTTGAGTGAGGATGTTGACGTGATTGTGGCAACCATTGCCTTCGGTATGGGAATTGACAAGCCCGATGTGAGGTTTGTGATCCATTATGACATTCCCAAGAGCCTTGAGGGATATTATCAGGAAACGGGACGCGCCGGCCGTGATGGCGGTGAGGGAAAGTGCATTACATTCTACTCCCGCAAAGATTTGGACAAGTTGGAAAAGTTCATGCAGGGTAAGCCCATAGCCGAGCAGGAAATCGGCAAGCAGTTGTTACTGGAAACGCGCGATTATGCCGAGTCGTCGGTGTGCCGTCGCCGCTCACTGCTGCATTATTTCGGTGAAACTTACGATAAGGATAATTGCGGCAACTGCGACAACTGCATCAAGCCCAAGAAGCGGGTGGAAGCCAGTGAAGAGCTGAAAGCCGCAATCGAGACGATTCTCACCCTGCGCGAGCGCTTCAAACCAGAATACATTGCCCACGTGATGATGGGTGACGCCACTAATGAAATCAAAGGCTACAAGCACAACGAACTCGATGTATTCGGCTGTGCCGACCAGCGCGATGAGAAATTCCTGTTGGCTGTGATCCGTCAGGGTGTCTTTGCAGACTATTTGGCCAAGGATATTGAGAACTATGGTGTCATCAAGGTGACCAAGGAGGGAAAAGAATTCCTGAATAGCCGTGAGAAATTCTGGATCGTCGAGGATAATCCTTATACCGAGATGCTTGACGAAGAGTTGCGGGGTGGAGGCAGCGGTGCTGTGGATGCCGAACTGTTCAGCATTCTTAAGGACTTGCGCCGCAAGATTGCCAAGCAGCATAGCCTTCCCACCTATGTCATCTTCCAGGAACCATCGCTTGATGCAATGGCAACAACCTATCCCATTACCGTTGAAGAGCTGCAGAATATTCCCGGTGTAGGACCAGGTAAAGCCAAACGCTATGGCAAGGAGTTTGTCGAACTCATCAAGAAATATGTTGATGAAAACGAAATTGAGCGCCCTGAGGACATGCGTGTGCGCACCGTGGCCAACAAGAGCAAACTCAAGGTAGAAATTATCACTGCAATCGACCGTAAAGTGCCACTGGATGCGCTGGCCGAGAGTAAGGATCTTGAGTTTGATGAACTGCTGGATGAGTTGGAGGCTATTGTCTATAGTGGTACCAAAATCAATGTCTCTTACTTTATTGATGAGATGATTGATGATGACATCGTCGATGATATTTTTGAGTACTTCAAGGAAAGTGAGAGCGACGATATCGCTACCGCTATGGAAGAATTGGGCGACGATTTCACCGAGGAGGAAGTGCGTCTCGTGCGCATCAAGTTCCTAAGTGAAATGGGCAATTGACGCCTGTCAGCTCCGCAAAGGTTACATGATAGACAACAGATCGGGCACGACAAGTGCGATCTGTTGTCTATTGTTTTACATAAAAAAAAGAGGCGCATGATATAATTTTTTGCAAGTGCTTGCGTTATACATTAGTATAATAGAATGAAAAAACGTAAAATATAGATTCAAACCAACCTAAGAAGATGAAAGCAAAACTCTTGATTTCTTCGTTGCTGTTGGGAACCGCGATCCTCGCTATTGCTAAGGTGGAGGATCCTGTTCTGATGACTATCAACGGCAAAGACGTTAAACTCTCTGAGTTTGAGTACCTGTATCACAAGAACAATCAGCAACAAGTCGAAAAAGAGACCCTCGAGCAGTATGTGGATCGCTTTGTGCTTTACAAGCAGAAGGTGGCCGATGCCGAGGCTGCCGGCATTGACACTACCGCTGCGTTTATCAAGGAATTTGATGGCTATCAGAAGGATCTCGCTGGTCCCTATATGACCGACGATACCACTTATCGTTGGCAGTTTATCAGCGAGGCCTATGAGCGCATGAAAAAAGAAATTGATATCGATCATTTCATGTTGCCGCTGGGTAATAACACCCAGGAGACCTTGACCAACCTCGGCCGTATGGACAGCATTCGCAACTGTATCATCAATGGCGAAAAATGGGAAGATATGGTAGCTAAATTCTCCAGCGACCCTTCTAAGTCCCGCAACAACGGTCATTATGGTTTCGTGTCCTCTTGCATGTTCCCCTATGAATTTGAGAATCAGGTTTACAATACGCCGATTGGTCAGATATCAGAGCCGTTCCGCACGTCGTTTGGTATTCACATGATTCGCGTAAACAATGTCCGTGATCGCAATGATGTTCACGCAAAGCATATCCTGAAACTCTTCCCCAAGGAAGGAACCGAGGAGCAGAAAGCTGTCTGCAAGGCTCAGATTGATTCGATTTATAACCTGTTGAAGGCTGGCGCCAACTTTGAGGAGTTGGCAAAGACCGAGTCCCAGGATGGTAGCGCCCGTCGTGGCGGTGACTTGGGCTGGTTTGGCCGTGGCCGCATGGTCCAGCCCTTCGAGGACATCGCTTTTGAACTGGCTGATGGCGCCATCAGCGAACCGTTTGAGACACGTTATGGTTACCACATCATCAAGAAGGTCGCCCACGGTCTTCCCACACTCGAGGACGCACGTAACACGATCGAGACTGCTATCAGCCGTGATGAGCGCACCAATCTCATCAAGGAGCGTCGTGAGAATGATCTTAAATCGAGGTATAGTTTCATGCTCAATCCCGAGCTGAACACATATCTGACTAATGCCCTGACTGCTAATGGCAAGTACGACTCCACGTTTATTGCCCAGTCAATCAAGTCCAGCAATCTGCCCTTGTTCACCTATGGTGACAAGAAGAGTGTGGAGTTGCGCTCCTTAGCTCCGCTATTGGATGCCAAGGCTCCAGTGGCCAATGTCGAGCAGGCCAAGGCCTATCTCATGGGCAAAATTAATGCTCTGGCAGAGAGCAAACTCATGGATTACCATGCTCATGAGCTGGTTAAGAGCAACCCCGAATATCGCAACCTGCTCAACGAGTATCGTGATGGTATGCTGTTGTTCGAAATCAGCAATCGCCGCGTTTGGAAGGCTGCCAGCAAGGATTCGCTGGGCCTGGAGGAGTACTTTGTCAACAACCGCGCTAAGTATAACTGGGATGAGCCCCACTTCAAGGGCATTATCCTCAGCGCCAAGAATGACACTGTCCTCAACATGGTGAAGGCCGACATCGCCAAGTTTGGTACCGACACGCTCACCGATGCTCTTCACAACAAGTATGGTTCCGACATCCGTATGGAGCGCATGGTGGTGAAGAAGGGCGAGAACCCCTATGCCGACTATCTGGCATTCCATGTGGGTGAAAAGCCCGACCGCAAGGGCTATTCCGAGTTCATGATTATTGAAGGTGGTGTAATTGACCAGCCTGAGGAATTGGCCGATGTGCGTGGTGCTGTCACCAGTGACTATCAGGATGTGCTGGAGCAGCTCTGGAAGAAGGAGTTGGCCGAGAAGTATCCTGCTAAGATCAACAAGAAGATTCTCAAGAAAGTGAAGTGATCTCTTTCCCCTCTCTGACTGGAGGGCTACACTTCAGGTCTTCCCCTGGAAGGCTTTGATCAGAGAATTAAAAAATGAGTAATAACGGTCTGTTCGTCTCCACGGCAGGCCGTTTTCTTTCATCATCTGATGTGAAATGCAATCGGCTTCCAAACACTTACCGCAATTGGAATGGATTGTGTTTTCAGGATTGTCCAAGTCATTGTCTTTTCAATGACTTAGAGTAGCATGGCCCAGTGTCTTAAAAAAGAATAAATTCCTTTGTGGTGCAGTCGATTTGCACTATCTTTGCAAGTTGAAACCAGATAAAACAAGATAAACGTGAAACTGAGATTATTTTCTGCATTTATGCTTGCAGCCGCCATGCTAACGGCAGTGGCGCAAAACAATATCGCTGAGGAAGTTGCTTGGGTAATCGGTGACGAGCCCATTTTCAAGAGTGACATCGAGGAACAATATCAACAGGCACTCTATGAGCGCGTTGCCATAGATGGTAATCCCTATTGTATTATACCCGAGCAGATGGCCGTGGATAAGCTCTTCCTGGATCAGGCCCGCATCGACACGGTTGAGGTTCAGTCCTCGACCATCAGCGCTGAGGTGGAGAGCCGCATCAACTTCTTCATCGCCAATCTCGGGTCAAAGGAGAAGGTGGAAGAGTATTTCCGCATGCCTCTGCCTCGCCTGCGTGAGAAACTTAATGAGGTTTATACCGACCAGTACAGTATCCAGCAGGTGCAGAGCAATCTCACTAAGAACGTCAAAGCAACACCGGCCGACGTGCGTAAATACTACAATGAGATTCCCAAGGACTCATTGCCCTATATCCCTATGCAGGTCGAGGCTCAGATCATTACCATCAACCCGGTGATTCCCCAGCAGGAAATCGATGAAGTGAAGGCCCGATTGCGTGACTACGCCAATCAGGTGACCAGCGGCGAGCGTGAGTTCTCTACTCTAGCCATTCTTTACAGCCAGGATCAGGCTACGGCCGTCTACGGCGGTGAGACAGGATTCCAGAGCCGTTCGGTGTTGTTGCCTGAGTATGCCAATGCTGCATTTAACCTGAATGATACAAAGCGTGTATCCAACATCGTTGAGACCGATGACGGTTTCCACATCATTCAGCTCATCGAGAGGCGTGGCGACCGCGTCAACACGCGCCACATCCTGTTGAGGCCCAAGGTGAGCGACAAGGATCTTACCGAGGCTTTGACTCGTCTGGATTCGGTGCGCAGCGAGATTCTCAATGGTAAGAAAGAATTTGAGGAAATGGCACTTTTCATTTCTCAGGACAAGGATTCTCGCAACAATAACGGCAACATGCTTAACGAGAAGAACCACAGCAGCCGCTTTGAGATGGCTGATCTCCCCGCCGAGGTGGGTAAGAAGATCAGCATGATGCAGCCTGGTGATATCAGTGAGCCGTTTGTTATGATCAACCCCAAAACCCGTCGAGAGCAGGTTGCCATCGTCAAGCTTGTCAAGCGCATCGATGGTCACAAGGCCGATCTTGCCGAGGACTTCATGACCATCAAGGACATGTGTGAGGCCAGTACCAAAGAGAAGATTCTGCGTGACTGGGTCATCCAGAAGCAGAAGAGTGTCTATGTCTATATCGAGGAGGGCTGGCGTAACTGCGAGTTCAAGTACGATTGGCTCAAGCAGGACAGCAAGAAATCCAAATAATCCCTTTTGACGATGCTTGCTTCACCCAACAAGCGCCATTCCGAGCATGCCAGCAGATGGCGGCATGTCGTTGTGGCGTGCTGTCTGATGGCATTGCTGATGTCGCCCATGGTGTGGGCACAGCAGCCGTTGCGTGCTGTCAAGCCCAAAACGGCTACCCAAGCATCGTCAAAGAATCGCCCGACTAACCCTCAGCCAGTCCAGGCCGCACGCAAGGGCTCAAAAGGTCCCAAGGTTAACCGTATCACTCCCCAGATACCTAAAGCCAACCGCAATCAGACTAACAAGGTTTTCCTTGAGAATGCCGATATCCTCAAAGCCAACGAGGCGGTAAGTACCGATTACCAGGTGCTGAAAGGCAATGTCCGTTTCCGTCGTGGAGATATGTATATGTTCTGTGACAGCGCCTACTTTTATGCCGAAACAAGTTCGCTTGATGCCTTCGGCAATGTGCGTATGACGCAAGGTGATACCTTGTGGGTCTATAGTGATGTGTTGCATTATTACGGAGACCAGGGTGTAGCCGAGTTGCGTAGTAATGTGCGGCTGGAGAACCGCAGCACGACATTGCTGACCGATGCGCTTGACTATGAGATCAATTCCAATGTGGGCTACTACTTTGATGGCGGCACCATCGTGGATAACCGCAATAACACCGAGTTGCAGTCACAGTATGGCCGTTATGAGTTGGATACCAAGCAGGCCGAATTCTCTCGTGATGTCCATCTGATTAATGACAGGTATGAGATGTTCACCGATCTGCTGGACTATAACACGCAGTCCCACATCGCCCATATCACGAGTGAGACGCTCATCGTGAGCGACAGTAATACCATCAACACAACCAACGGCTGGTATAATACCAGCGCAGATGATGCTACGCTTTATCAGCGTTCCCTGATCACTGCCAAAGACGGCAAGACTCTGATTGGCGATACCGTTTATTATAACCGTAAACGCAACTATGGTGAGGCGCGTGGCGATGTGGTCATTACCGACCCCAATAACAAGGTTATCCTTGATGGCAACTACGGTTACCATGATGACAATAGCCACTATAGCTATGTGACCGGTCGTGCGCGTGCGCGTGAGTTCTCACAACAGGACACGATTTATCTGCATGCCGATACCCTGTGCACCCTCATCAACCATGTCGTGAACGACTCGGTCAATGACTCGGTGCGCGTGCTTCGGGCATTTAATCAGGTGAGGTTTTTCCGTAGTGACCTTCAGGGTATCTGTGACTCGTTGCAGCTGAGTGAGGCCGATACCATCATCAATATGTACCGCCATGCCGTGGTGTGGAATCTGGAACGGCAAATCTTTGGTGATGAAATCAATATTCACCTCAACGATAGCACTGCCGACTGGGCAACATTACCTACGGGTGGCTTCATGGCCGAGCATCTGGGCGAAATCTATTATGACCAGTTGAGCGGTAAGAAGATGAAGGCCTGGTTCGAGAATAAGGAACTGCGACAACTCGATGTGGATGGGAATGTCCAGCTCATCATGTATCCACAAGAGAAGGATTCCACCTACAATAAAATGGTGAATGCCGAGTCCAGCTATATGCGGCTCAACCTCAAGGCCAAGCAGGAAGTGGATCGCATCACCATGTGGCCAGAAGTGTCGGGAAAGGTGACGCCACTTTTCCTGGCCAAGCGTGCCGACATGTATCTGCCTCAATTCAAGTGGTATGACCTGCTGCGGCCTAAGTCGCCTGACGATATCTTTGACTTGACTGAAGAGCAACGCAACTTGTGGCAATCGGTCGAGGGCGGTACACGTCGCCGTTCGGGAAGTGGTGTTGCTACCATGCCGGTCAATAGCGAATCATCTACAACCATTCAAGAGAAATGAAGCTATGAGTGACGTGATCAAACTTTTGCCTGATTCTGTCGCCAACCAGATTGCTGCCGGTGAGGTCATCCAGCGACCTGCCAGCGTCATCAAGGAACTGGTTGAGAATGCGATTGACGCCCATGCGACCCACATACAGATTATCCTTAAGGATGCCGGCCGAACGCTCATCCAGATCATTGATGATGGAGTGGGGATGAGCGAGACCGATGCCCGTCTGGCGTTTGAGCGTCATAGCACGAGCAAGATACGCACTGCCGATGACTTGTTCACACTTCAGACGATGGGTTTCCGTGGTGAGGCCTTGGCATCTATCGCCGCCATCTCGCAGGTGGAACTGCGTACGCGCCGCCAGGATGCACAACTGGGTACTAGACTGGTCATCAATGCCTCGCAATGCGAGAGCCAGGAACCTGATATGTGCCCTGTTGGCAGTAACTTTATGATAAAGAATATCTTCTACAACGTTCCTGCCCGCCGCAAGTTTCTTAAGTCCAATCAAGTGGAACTCAGCAATATCGTCAAGGAATTTGAGAAACTGGCGTTGGTCAACAACGAGGTAGAGTTTACGCTCACTCACAATGGTAACATGATGTACAAGCTGGTGAAAGGCAGTTTCCGCCAGCGTATCGCTGCGTTGATGGGCAACAACATCGACCAGCAGTTGCTGCCGGTGAATATCGACACCACACTGGTGAAGCTGCAGGGTTATGTGAGCAAGCCTGAGAATGCCCGCAAACGAAATGCCTTGCAATTCATGTTTGTCAATGAGCGATACATGCGTCATCCCTATTTCCACAAGGCGGTGATGACAGCCTATGAGCAACTTATCCCTGAAGGGGAACAGCCCAATTATTTCTTGAAATTCACCGTCGATCCCCAGTCCATCGACGTGAATATCCATCCCACCAAGACAGAGATTAAGTTTGAAGATGAGTTGCCCATTTGGCAGATTCTTGCGGCAGGCGTCAAGGAGACGCTGGGCCGTTTCAGCGAGGTCCCTTCTATCGACTTCGATACGCGTGACGCCCCTGAGATTCCTGCTTATAATGACCATTTGGAAGTTCATCGTCCTGAAATCGAAGTGGATTCTTCCTATAATCCGTTTAAACAGCAATCACAATCGATACCCCGTTCTGGCCAAAGCCGGAGTTCTTCATCTGGCTCGACTTTGAGCAACTGGGATGAGCTGTTTGCTAATTTTGAGCGCAAGAAGCGGGAAGGAATGAATTCGATAGAGTCCACAACCCAAGAAACGGCAGAACAGTCTGAGCTTCAGAATCCGGTTTTGCCGATGGGCGATGTTCAGTCTGTTTACTTGCAATTGAAGGGACGTTTTATCCTTTCACCTGCTAAATCGGGTCTGATGATTATCGACCAGCATCGTGCGCATGTGCGCGTGTTGTTTGATCGTTACATCAGCAATGTACACACGGGAGCCATGTCTTCACAGACTATCCTTTTTCCCGAGGTGCTGCACCTGAGTCCCGCCCAGAGTGTCGCATTGCAGGAATTGCTTCCCGAGATGGAGATGATGGGATTTGTTTTGGCTCAACTCAGCGGTAATGACTGGGCTGTGAATGCGATACCTGCTGGAATCGAGGGCGTGGATGCCTCACTTATGGTGAACCATATCATCGAATCGGTGGAAAATGGCGGAATGCCCATCAAGAAACGCATCCTCGAACACCTGGCGCTTTCTGTGGCAAGCTCGGCAGCGATTCCTGTTGGCCGTACGCTCTCCCAGGAAGAAATGGATATTCTGGTCGCCGACCTGCTCAGGCTCCCTGAGCCCAATTACACACCTGACGGGAAGACAATCATTACTGTCATTCCGATGGAACAGATCACTAAATTGTTTTAATCATGATTGACTTTAACAGCATCGTCAAGGAGACGGATCTATATAATTTCCATACCCATACTCAGTTCTGTGATGGGCATGCACCGATGGAGGAGTTTGTGACCGAGGCCATAGAGCAGGGCTTTACCCATCTTGGCTTCACCCCCCATTCCCCAATCTCGGTCGAGAGCCCGTGCAACATGACCCGTGAGGATGTGCCGGCTTATTTCTCCGAGATGGAGCGTCTGCGCGCGCTCTACGGGAACCGCATCCATCTGTACACGGCCATGGAGATAGATTATGTGAGCAAGGGTGACGGCCCTGCCAGTGACTATTTCCAGCAATTACCGCTTGATTACCGGATTGGTTCGGTTCATTTTATCCCTGCGATTGACGATCCGACCACGATGGTGGATATTGACGGCAAGTTTCAGGCATTCAAGGAGCGCATGGCCAAGCATTTCGATGGGGATATTGAGTATGTGGTCAAGATGTTCTATTCCCAGATGATGGCGATGGTCGAGGAAGGTGGATTTGACATCGTAGGCCACATGGATAAAATAGGCTACAATGCCAGCTGTTACCATGAGAATATCGATGAAGAGCCCTGGTATGACAAGTTGGTGATTGACCTGTTTGAAAATATTATGGATCATCACCTCACGATTGAGATTAATACCAAGGCATGGCTACAGCGCAACCGTTACTACCCAAATCTCAAGTATTTTGGGATGCTCAAGCGCTTCAATGCCCCAGTAGTCATCAATAGCGATACCCATTACCCGACCTTGCTCAATAGTGGCCGCTCAGAAGCCATGAAATTGATGCAGGTATTATGATTGTTAACCATTTTCAAGAAAAAAAGCTATGAATCCAAGACTGAAGAAGGTTGTCGTGTTGGCGATGATGGTTTTGGCAATGTTGCCTACAGTGCTGAAGGCCCAAGATTTTACCAATAAAGATACGTTGCGTTATGTTGATGCGATGCATTACAGATTGATCAACTGGGCGTTTGATCGTACCTTGATTTCACGCATTCCGCTGAACTTCAGGGACAGTGTTCGTCCCACGTTGTGGGATCGTGCCTCATGCACCAGTGGCAAGGCTTTCCGCTTTGCCACTAACTCCCGTGCTATCGCGGTGCGCTATAACTTGTTAACCAATATGCACATGATGCACATGGCCGACACGGGCATTAAGGGCACTGACCTCTACATCTGGGATGAGGATACCCATAGTTGGCAATTTGTGAACTGCAACCGGCCAGTTCGCATCGATAACGATATCCGTCCCCGCCAGGACTCTATCCAGAGCAAAGTCTATGTTGATCGCCTCGACGGCAAGATGCATGAGTATATGATATACCTGCCCTTGTATGATGGTGTGCGGTGGATTGAAATCGGGGTTGACAGTAGTGCTGTCATTATGCAGCCCATGATGGATTCTCCCCGCCAGGGCAAAAAGTTTGTCTTTTACGGAACAAGCATCTTGCAGGGTGGGTGTGCCTGTCGTCCGGGTATGGTGGCCACCAGCATCATCCAGCGTGACCTGGACGTGGAGTGTGTGAACCTGGGTTTCAGTGGTGAAGGCAAGATGGATTCCTGCATGGCGCGCGCCATGGCATCGATTCCCGATGTTGCCGCCTACATTCTGGATCCCATCCCCAATTGTACCAAAGACATGTGTGACACGCTCACATACGGCTTTGTCAATATCCTGCGCACTTTGCGTCCCGAGGTGCCTATCTTCATGGTCGAGGGCCAGATGTACAGTTATGCCAAGTATAGCGCCTTCTACAGCGAATACCTACCCGCCAAAAACAATGAGTACCACAAGAATTACTTGAAACTGAAGGCCGATAACCCCAATAATCTGTATTATATCACCTGCAAGGACCTTTTTGGCCCCAATAACGAAGGCACTGTTGACGGCATCCACTTGACCGACATCGGCTTCTGGTGGTATGCCCAAAAATTGGAGCCCTACTTGCGTGCTGTGCTTGACGGGGCACCCATTCCTCAGGAACCAGGCGTGAACGATCCCCGTTAACTTTAACTACGAATTACGCGAATTGAACTAATTGTTAGTCAGTGAATTCGCATAATTCGTGTAATTAGTAGTTTATTGAAATGAAACCCAAGAAGAGCCATTACATACAAGACCTTATCCTTGAGGGCGAGCATGAGCATCAGGATTTCAAGTACCAGATTACCGATGCCCGCAAGATTGCACGCTCCATTGCTGCCTTTGCCAACAACAGCGGTGGTCATCTGCTCATCGGCGTGAAAGACAACGGCAACATTGCTGGGGTGCGAAGCGAGGAGGAAATCTACATGATTGAGACAGCGGCACAGATGTATTGTCGCCCCGAGCAGCAGGTAAGCTTCAAGGTGTTTAATATCAATGGCAAGTCGGTGGTCAAGGCCGACATTCCCGAGGCCGTGGAGAAGCCTGTCGAAGCTCCCGATGACAACGGCAACTGGCATGTATATTACCGTGTCGCCGACGAGAACGTGCTGGCAAGCCGACTGCATGAGCGAATCCTTAGCCAAGAAACCGAGAGCGCCGAGGAACATACTGCCGAAACCATCAGCTATAGCGAGCGTGAGCAGGTATTGCTCGATTACCTGCGCACACATGGAGGCATCACCCTGGACGGTTACATGAAGTTGGCCCACATCAGCGAGGAGACGGCCACCAAGATCGTTGTCGCCCTCCACAGCATGGGGGTGCTCTCGCTCCAGTACCACGACGGCCAGTGCCTCATCGTCGGAGATTAATTCTGTCTGTTTCGTTCGCCCATACGCACGAGGTGACAATAAAAGCCGCTGGAATCATTCGACTCCAGCGGCTCACGTTTTATCGATGTAAAAATGCTTGTCTGTTGATTAGAAGGGCAGGTCGTCGCCGACTCCTCCCTGTTCAAACGTGTTGTCGATGGGTGCAGGGGGTGCCATGCCTCCATCGGGAGCGGGAGCAGGTGCAGGAGCGGGAGCTCCAGCTGCAGGTGGGTAGGGGGCTGCTGCGGCAACCATGTTCGGGTCTTCCTTCATGGCCTTGAAGCCACGGATGTCGGTGTACCAGCGGCCATTGAACTCACGGCTCTCGATGTCGTAGCTCAAGGTAATAACATCACCCACCTCAAGGGGATACTGGTCGGCGCGATCTCCGAAGAAGTCAAACTTCACTTTCTTGGGGTAGCTGTCCAGTGTCTCAAGCACATATTCCTGCTTCTTCCACTGGTTGCCAGCCTTGGACACGCCGCCCACGGGCTCCATCTTCTGGATAATCTTTCCTTTGATGTCCATTGTTATATTATAAAGTTTAGAGTTTAGAGTTTAGGGTTTAGAGTTCGGTTTAAAAGAATGGCGGATGCCTCTTTAAACTTTAAACACTAAACTCTAAACTGCGAGCAACGCTCGCATAAATTACTTGCTCTCCTCGGCAATGACCTTGAGGATGTTCTGTACTTGCTTCCAGGCCTTGTCCACAGCGGGGATGTGGCAGCGTTCGGCGGGCGAGTGCACATCACGCAGGGTGGGACCGAAGCTGATCATCTCCATGTCGGGACGGGCCTTCAGGAACAGACCGCACTCCAGACCGGCGT
>CAMYUW010000035.1 GCA_947302275.1 uncultured Prevotellaceae bacterium | reverse complement strand
GATGCGACTGGCCGACAAGGGCGATGACGAGGCAATGATTATCGATCAGGACTTCCTGCGTGCCCTGCAATATGGTATGCCTCCCACGAGCGGTATCGGCATTGGTATCGACCGACTGGTGATGCTCATGACCGGCAACAGCTACATCCAGGATGTGCTCCTGTTCCCGCAGATGCGTCCCGAGAAAGTGCCTGCCCGCGATAAGGTAGAGGCATTCACTGCACTGGGTATTCCTGAGGAATGGGTTGCCCCCATTCAGAAGGCCGGTTTTCTCACCGTTGCAGCACTTGGCGCTCTGGAGAAACCCGGTAAACTGTTCCAGGATCTGCTGGATATAAACAAAAAGTATAAGCTGGGCTATAAAGTGCCTGTCGTTGACGAGGTGAAAAAGTGGGTGGAGGCTGCCGCTGCTGCGGTACAAGAATAACCCGCTGTCAGTGAAAAATTGTCTGTATGCCGGACGCTAAAGGGCTAGGATTTCCGTTATTCCCCTAGAACAGCAAATTTATTGAAGGATTATATGAACTTACGACTATGCTGAAAAAAATTCTTCTCTTCATCATATCGATGGTGATGGCGTTTGCCACCGTTAACGCTGGCACTTGGAAAATTCATAGCTACTATCTCCCTAGTGGCATCCAGGATATTTGCGACACTGACGATAAGGTTTTTTACTTGAATAGCGGACACCTTTTCCAGTTTGACAAATCGACTCATCAGACGGTGGAGTTGAGCCGTCAGAACAAATTGTCGGACAGCCAGATATCGGGTATATACTACGATTGGTCACAGAAGCTGCTCTTCATCGCCTATGTGAATGCCAACATTGACATCATGGATGCCAATGGAAAGGTATACAATGTCAGTAGCTTGAAGGATGTGGTGCGTAATGTGCGAAACTATACGCTCGAGAGTGGTGTGCTGACTGATTATAAAGGCCGGAATATCAACGATATCAATTTTGCAGGCGGCATCGCCTATGTTGCGCTGGACTATGGCTATGTTACCATTGATGAGGCGGCCAAACGCTTCACCAGTGAGAATCAGCTGGGCGTGACCGGCAGCATCAACTCGGTGGCGGTCACCGGTAGCAGCATGTTGTTCTTAACAAGCAATTATTGCTATTTTGGCCCTCTAGGTGTGTCAGACCCCATGTCATCCTATTCCAGGAAATCGGGTTCTTTCTCGGGTGCCCGGATGTATCCCATCAACGCAACCTCGGTATTCCTGCTGACTTCCACGTCGCTCTATAATTTTGACTTCTCGAGTGGCTCTGGCGTTATGACCAAACTGGTGGACAAGTCGCCCTCATCGGTGCAGAAAACACCTACGGGTTTTATCGCCAATTTCGCTGGTCAAAATTGCTATTACACGATAGATGCCACAGGCAAAACCGCAACCAAGGTCTCATCTGTTGCCGAGATTGCTTCATCGTGCCCGACGGGCGACGGCTCTGTGTGGGTCAATGATGCCAACGGTCTGCACAAGAGAGGCAGCTCGACCAACTATGCCGTCAATGCTATCACTACCGACGAACCCTTCTGGCTCAAGTATAATGCCACGCTCGACAAGCTGTATGTGGGAACAACGGCACTTAACGGCGTCACACGCACCGAAGCTGATAATATGGCGCCTTTTGTTGTCAATACCTATGATGGCAGTACCTGGAGAGAATTGACTCCATATACTGCTGACGGATCGTCTTATGAATTTGTCATTGATCCCATGGATGGGACGACTTATGTGAGGGCCAGTTGGAAAAGCGGAATTCACAAGGTTACCAACGACGAGCTGAAACTGAATTATAAAAAGTCAAATTCGCTCGTGGGTACCTACAAAGCACATCCTGCATTTGACAACTACGGCAACATGTGGGTGGTGTCGTCTTATATTCCTAAGAGTGATTCTGTGACTCCTCCTGCGGCTGTCTTGAAACGAGCCAAGTATGAGAAATCATCGGTAGCCAAGACCGACTGGTTTCAGCCTAGTGGCCTGAAGGCCTTGAGCACCGATGTCATGCAGCGTTCCCGCTTTGTGATTTCCAAGAAGAACAACGTGAAGATTTACTGTGACGGCGACTATCCTTCAAATGCGAATAAGGGCCATATCATTTGCTGGGATAATGGCAAGGCCGATCCCACGATTGATAATTACAAGATTGTAGCTATCGCCAATTTCATCGATCAAAACAGCCGCCAGATCGATTGGACCTACCTCAGGCACATCGAGGAGGATAATGACGGCCTCATCTGGGTAGGCTTCAGCTCGGGTGTGTTTGTGTTTGACCCGCAAGGTGTATTTGATGATTACCCCAGGGCCGTTCGTCCTTTTGTCTCCAAGTCAAGCGAGGGCACTGGTTACCTGTGTGAAGGTACCGAAGTTTTCGACATCGGGGTGACGCAAAACAACGAGAAGTGGATAGCCACCAACAATGGCGTGTACCACGTGTCGCCCGACGGCACCGAACTGTATGACCACTTCACCGTCAATAATAGTGATTTGCCCAGCAACCTGATACACAGCATCGAGTGTGATACGGTGCATGGCCGTGTTTATGCGTTCACCAGCAAGGGCTTTGTCGAATATGTGGCTGACGCTGAGACCGCTGCCGTGGATTTTGCCGACGCCTATGCTTATCCCAATCCGGTGGAGCCTGACTTCACAGGCATGGTTAAGATTGCAGGACTGATGGAGAATACCTATGTAACCATCACAGACAGCGATGGCGCGGTAATCGCCCGGATGGGTCCCGCCGACGGCAGTGTCTTGTGGGACGTTTGTGGCTCAGATGGTGATAGGGTACCAACAGGACGGTATAACGTATATGCTGCCCAGGGTTCGCAACCTGCGGTGACAGGTAAGCCTGTGACAAGCGTCTTGGTCATCAAGTGAAGAAGCGATTTTGCAATTTTTAAGAAAGTTTTTTTATCTATTCGAGGATAAAAAAGGGAGATTAACCGCAAAAAATTTATACCTTTGACATTTGATTCAGTGGGTTTTATGCGATTATGTCGCATAACGTGCTGTTTTGTAGTGTGTTATGCTATTATGTGATTATAAATTAATAATTACTCGATATGTTTAAAAAACATCTTCTTTTTCTGATGCTTATGGTATTGGCTGCGACAACTGCCAATGCAGGCACATGGAAAATCCATAGTTACTACGTGTCAAATAAGATTCAAAATATCTATGACACGGGTGATAAGGTTTACTACATGAATAGTGGAAGTTTGTTCCAGTTTGACAAGGCTACCGGAACTTCGGTCTTGTTGAACAAGCAGAACAAGCTATCGGGCAACCAGATTTCCCAAATCTATTACGACTGGGAAAACAACCTGTTGTTTGTCGCTTATCTTGACACCAACATCGATATCATCGATGGCGAAGGTCAGGTGTATAACGTCAGCAACCTCAAGGATATTATCGTGAATGTGCGCAACTATTCGCTCGATTCCGGTGTCCTCACGGGCTACACTGGCAAGACGATTCGTGACATTACTTTCGGCAATGGCATCGCCTATGTCGCAACAGATTATGGCTATGTCACCATCGATGAGGCCACCAAGCAGCTGACGAGTGACAACAAACTGGGAACCACCGCAATCATCAACTCGGTGACTGCCGTTGGCAACACGATGGTGTTCATGAGTAACAACTATTGCTACTATGGCCCTCTGGGCGGCGCTAACCCCACAGTGACTTTCCCGAAGTATTCAGGCAGTTTCTCCGGTGCCCGCTTGTATCCGATTAACGAGACCTCTGTGTTTATCCTGGGTTCGTCGGCGCTGTATAACTTCGACTTCTCGGGCGAAACTGCTGTGATGACGAAACTGGTGTCAAATGCTCCGACATCGGTGCAGAAGACTCCTAATGGTTTCATCGCTAACTTTGCAGGCCAGGATTTCTACTACACCATCGATGAGACGGGCAAGACTGTGACCAAGGTCACTGCGACGATGTCTTTCGCATCCTCATGCCCCACGGGCGACGGATCGGTTTGGATCAATGATGCTAACGGCCTTCACATGCAGGGAAGTTCAACAAATTATGCAGTGAACGCCATTACTACTGATGATCCCTACTGGCTCAAGTACAATGCAGATTTGGATTTGCTGTTTGTAGCAAATTCTGCTCATAATGGTCAGACCATCATAAGCGGAACTCCACGGAATGTTGTGAATACTTATGACGGCACAACATGGCATGATATCTCCTACACACTCTCGGGCTCTGGATATGAATTGGTCTTTGACCCGTTTGATCCCCATACATATGTCCGTGCTACAAGAGATATAGGTACCATTAAGAGGACAGATGACGAGACTGTTGCCACCTATAAAAGCACAAACTCCTTGGTGGCTAAGTACAAGGCTCATCCTGCATTTGACAAAAACGGTAACCTCTGGATGGTATGTACTTATGGTAATAATAATAAACCAAATCCAGCATTTGTGCTGCCTAGGGAGAAGTATGAGAAGACTACGGTAACTAAATCCGACTTTTTTGCTCCCGAGTTGCTAACGAGCCTGTATAGTAAAAGTTTTCAGAGGTCAAGGTTTTTGATTTCTAAGAAGAATAACGTTAAGATTTATACCGATGGAGATTATTGCCAAATTTCATCTCCAGAGGGCTATTTGCAAGGCTATCTCAGGTGCTTTGACAATGAAAACGATGATCCCTTGGTTGATACTTACAAACTCTCTAATATCGAGCATTTCATCGACCAGAATAACCGTGTAATTGAATGGAATAACATCTTGAATTTGGTCGAGGATAATGACGGTATGATCTGGGTAGGTTATACCGGTGGTATCTTTAGATTTGACCCTGATGTGGTATTTGATGAGGCACCCAAGGCCTATCGCCCCTATGTCTCCAAATTCGTTGAGGGTAAAGGTTATCTGTGCGAGGGTTACTATGTATATGACATCGGCGTGACCCGTGACAATGAGAAGTGGCTGGCCACCGACAATGGTGTTTACTTTGTGTCGGCCGATGGCAGCGAGGTATATAACCACTTCACTACTGAGAACAGTGACCTGCCCAGTGATCAGGTTTACAGTGTTGAATGTGACACGAACCATGACCGCGTTTACATTTACACCGATAATGGCTTTGCCGAGTATATCACCGATGGTGATGCTGCTGCTCTTGACTTCAGCGGTGTTTATGCGTTCCCCAACCCGGTTGAGCCCGATTTCACCGGCTACGTCAAGATCGCTGGTCTGATGGAGGACACCTATGTCACCATCACCGACCGTGACGGCAACGTGGTAGCCCAGATGGGTCCCGTGCACGGAAGCGCATTTTGGGATGCCAGTGATGCTAATGGCGAGCGTGTGGCCACGGGCGTTTACAACGTATATGTGGCTCAGGGCGGACAGCCTTCCATCACAGGCGAGCCCCAGACGACCATCATGGTCATCAGGTAAGAGAAAGAAATGTCATTCACATGATAATAAGACAAGAGGGCGGCCTGCAAGGGTCGGCCCTCTTGTGTGTTAAGCTCGAAATCATGGATATCAATTCGGTTGAGTTCTACACGCTTGCTTTTGTTGTGGCAATGGCGCTGGTGGCCCTGTTGATGGGCCGTACCGAGAAGGATCCACCCAGTACCTACATTGTGCAACTGGCTACGTCAATCGCCGATGCTGCGGGTGAAGACATAGTGTGTATGGAACCCGTTGACGGAGGACGGGTCCGCATCTCCCGGACCGGGTTGTCGATTGGTGAAGAAGAGACGGTCAACCTCGTATTCACGATACGTGAGAACCAATGCACCATCGTCGAGAAAAAAGGCGTCAGGCGCCGTGGTGCAGAGCCTGTTCCCGTCACAGGAGAGGTCACGGTCAAGTGGCTGCGGCCCGGCAACAAGTACCGTGTGCGCTACGAGAGCCAGGTGACCAGCACCTGGGCGACATTTACCCTCGACACGGCGTCGGCTACCCCCAAGCGAGTGCCCCTTAATATCTAGTAAAGGCTGGCCGATGCATACAATTTAATCAGGGTTTTCACGTTATATTAATTATAGTGTTATTGAGTATCGAACAATGAATTAAACTTATCCATTATGTATAAAAAATATCTTCTCACTCTGCTTCTCTTTGTGTTGGCATCTACCGTCGCCGATGCCGCTACATGGAAAGTCCATAACTGCTTCATGTCGTCAAAGATTCAGAACGTGTATGACACTGGTGATATGGTCTATTATGTAAACGCTGGCGCACTTTACCAGTTTGACAAATCAACCACGAAGACCACGGTGCTGAATGAGCATAATAAGTTGACGGGCAGTCAGGTCTCCCAAATTTATTATGACTGGCAGAACCAGCTGTTGTTTGTTGCTTATCTGGACGCCAACATCGATATCATTGATGCCGATGGCAAGGTGTATAACGTCAACAACCTGAAAAAGGCCATTGTCAGTGTCCGCAATTACACGATAACGCCCATTGATGGATTGACCAGTTATACCGGTAAGACGGTCAACGACATCACATTTGCAGACGGTATCGCCTATGTGACGGTTGACTATGGTTATGTTACGATCGATGAGTCGTCCAAGCGGTTGACCAACAACGTGACGTTAGCCCATGATAATGTCACCAACATCAATTCGGTGGCTGTAATCGGTAACAAGATGGTATTCCTCACCGACACCTATTGCTATTATGGCGCTAAAGGCGCTGCCGATCCCATCAATAGTTTTTCAAAGTTCTCGGGCTCATTCAGAGGTTCCAGAATGTATCCCATTGATGACAATTCATTGTTCGCGTTAAATTCATCTTCGCTCTACCGCTATAATTTCTCGACCTCGTCACCAGGCAAGACCCAACTCGTGGCCAAAGCGCCCACGTCGGTCCAGAAGACCTCAACGGGCTTTATTGCCAACTTCGCTGGTCAGAATTTCTACTACACGATCGACCCCACTGGCCAAACTGCGACTATGGTAACTGCAACCGCTTCATTTGCTTCATCGTGCCCCACGGGCAATGGCGATGTGTGGATCAACGACGCAAATGGCCTGCATGTACAGGGTTCATCGACCAATTACAAGATGAATACGATGACGACCGATGAGCCCTACTGGCTCAAGTATAATGCGGCATTAGACAAACTGTATGCCGGCACGTCAGCTCTTAACGGCCGAAACAGGACCAACTACAATAATCAAGCTGAAAACATCATCAATTCTTTTGATGGCATTAACTGGCAGAACGTGACCCCTTATTCAACGGCTACATCCTATGGCGGATATGAGTTTGAGTTCAACCCGTTTGATCCTACCACCTATGTGCGTGCTACCTGGTCAAGCGGTCTGCAGCGTGTGAAGAACGATGCGCGTGTTTATACCTACACGAGCAGCAATTCCCGTATTGGCACCTACAAGGCACACCCGGCATTTGACAATTACGGTAATCTTTGGGTTGTGAGCTCCTTTGGCAACGCTAGCTGCCCCGTGGCTGTTCTGCCCAAGGCCAAGTTTGATAAGTCATCGGTTGTGAAGACCGACTGGTTCCAGCCTAGCGGACTGCTGGCATTGAATACCGAGCACATGCAGCGCTCACGGTTTATCATCTCCAAGAAGAACAATGTCAAGATCTACTGCGATTGTGATAATGATGACAATACACCCAGCTGCAGCTTTATCCACGTGTGGGATAACGACAATGTTGACCCGACGGTGAACAATTACAGGTTTGCGACCATCAAGAGTTTTGTTGACCAGAACAACCGTCAAATCAGTTGGAACTATATCCTGCACATGGAGCAGGATAATGATGGAATGATCTGGGCGGGTTATATGGACGGCCTGTTCGTGTTTGACCCCGAAGATGTCTTTGACGAGCATCCCAAGGCCATCCGTCCTGTTACCACCAAGTCGAGTGAAGGCAAGGGCGTCTTGTGTGAAGGCTATAATGTGTATGACATCGGTGTGACCCGCAACAATGAGAAGTGGATTGCCACGACTAATGGTGTTTACTATGTGTCACCCGATGGCAGCGAGTTGTATAATCACTTCACGACCGAGAACAGTGACCTTCCCAGCAACGTCGTTTACAGTGTGGAGTGTGACACGATACATGACCGTGTGTATGTCTTCACCGATAACGGTTTTGCCGAATATATTGCCGATGGAGATGCAGCCGCATTGGACTTTAATGGGGTTTACGCGTTTCCTAGCCCTGTCGAGCCAGACTTTACGGGTATGGTCAAGATTACGGGTCTGATGGAGAACAGCTATGTGACCATTACCAACCGCAATGGCTATGTGGTCGCCCGAATGGGACCGGTGATGGGCAGCACATTCTGGGATGTGTGCGGCACTGATGGCGAGCGTGTTCCCACAGGTTTATATAAGGTGTATGCGGCTCAGGGCTCACAACCGTCAACGACTGGCGATCCCCAGGCGACTATCATGGTCATCAAGTAATCGGCATGTGGCTTAAAGAGTAGCGAATGATTTCCCGAAATAGAAAATCAGATTGAGATGTCAAAAAAGATTGTAATACTGTTGGCAGTGATGGCAGCGTTGTGTGCAAGCGCACAGACCGCTGTCGGTGATTGGATTATTCATACATCATTTGTGGGCAATCAGGTGAAAAATGTCGTCGAGAGCCACAAGTGGGTGTATTATCTGTCGGGAGCCAATCTGTTCCGGCTGGACAAGTCCACTCAGGAGAATGAGGCGTTAAGCCGCATGAACTACATGACCGACATGGGCATTTCTCAGGTGTACTATAACAGCGATAATGATTATCTTGTCGTGGTTTATACCAACTCTAACATCGATGTGATCCTGTCAGATGGTAGAGTGGTTAACATGCCAGAAATCAAGAATGCCGTGATGACGTCCAGTAAGGCTATTAATGATGTGACATTTGCGTCGGGCGTCATGTACGTGGCCACCGACTTTGGCTATGTTGTCATCGATGATAAGAAATTTGTCATCAAGGAATCGCACGTCTATCGCACACGATTGACGTCGGTTGCTCAGTTGGGTGACATGCTGTTGGTTTCTACTCCCGAAGCATCTTACTATGGTGACGCCGACGAGTATTATGAACAACTTGAGGCGTTCGAGCCAGCCTCTTTCTACGTGGGCTCCCGTCTGTGGCCCATCAGTGACTCCACATTCTTTTGCATGGGTGATAGCACCGTCTGGAGTAAGATGAGCTTTGATGATGAAGGTGTAGCCAAATTTAGCAGCGATACCATAATTACGAACAGAACTACCGTGGTTCAAAAAACCAAGGGCGGATACCTGCTTAACGTTCCTAATCTCAAAAAGTGCTATAAGACCGATGAGACAGGCTTAAATCTTGTGGGCACCGATACCGATGGTGAACTGTGCAGTGCAAATCCGGAGGGTGACGGTAGCTTCTGGGCTGCCGGTGTCAAAGGCTTGCATCAGATGGTGGAATCTGAGAGTTATTTCATGCCCAATTCGTTGGCGTTTGAGTGCCCCTTCTGGATGACTTATAACAAGTATCATGACTTGCTGTATGTTTCTAGCCCTGCTACCAACTACTTCTTCGGTGAAAATGAAGGCAAGCCAACGAGTGTGAATACCTATGATGGTGTGACGTGGAGTGATGTCACCCCCGAGAACGCTCCCCAGAAAGGCTCGTTCAATATCGAGTTTTTGCCGGGCGACCCTGATACTTATCTGTTGAGCACTTGGCGTCAAGGACTGCTCAAGGTGCACAACAACGAGATAATCCAGGTTTATGACTCGACCAACACCCCGATGTCCAAGAGATATGTCATTCATCCCATCACTACGATTGACCGCAATGGTAACCTCTGGGTGGTGCAGACTTATGAAACCCAACTGAACGGTAAGTCACCTGTGATGGTGCTCCCTGCTGCTAAACTCAAGCAAAACACCTCCAGCAAGAGTGATTGGGTGATTCCCCAGATTGATGGCTTTAACACTGAGCATACCAAGACGGCCACCTTTATCTCGACGCACAACAGTCAGTATGACATCAAGATTTTCAACAGTGGCGGTTATCAGATGCCGCTCGTCATCTGGAATTCAAATGGTGATATTTCTTCACGTCCCCCGCAGATAATGACGAACACGCTGACTGATCAGGATGGGCAGCCATTCACATGGTTACATACCATGTGCCTCACCGAGGACCTCAACGGACTTGTGTGGATGGGTTGCACCGAGGGCGTTATCTGTTTCAATCCCGCCCAGGCCTTTTCGACCGATTTCAGGGTGAATCACATTAAGGTGCCGCGCAACGATGGTACTGGCATGGCCGACTATCTGCTCAATGGTATCCAGGTCAACGATATCGCAGTTGACGGTGCTAACCGCAAGTGGATTGCTACCCAAAGCTCGGGACTCTTCCTTGTCAGTGCCGACGGTACAGAAATCATCAAGAAGTTTAACGCGACCAATAGTCCGTTGGCCTCCAACTCTATCTATCGTGTGTGCTGCAATCCCAACAGCAATTCTGTTTATTTGACTACCCCCGACGGCGTATATGAGTACTTCAGTGACAGTAGCCCTGCCGAGGCCGATTACAACGACATCTTTGCCTATCCTAACCCTGTGCGTCCCGACTACTTGGGCGATGTGACAATTACGGGCCTGATGGATAATTCGCTGGTCAAGATTGCAGATGCAAGCGGCTTTGTAATCCGCCAGTTGAAGTCAACGGGTGGCATGGTTACATGGGACTGCTGTGACCAGTATGGCGAGCGTGTCAAGACGGGTGTTTACATGGTTATCTGTTCGCAAGCCAATGGCAGCGGCAAATCGGCCGTCACCAAAATAGCCGTAATCCGTTGATTTCCCTCTGCTAGAATGCACTAGGGCGTAATATGTTTTTTGTTTTAAATGAAAAGAAGATGAGAAAGGTATTATTACTGGCTGCTGCAATACTTGCCGTGATGCTTGCAGCATGTGGAACGGGCAATGGCCTCACCAAGGCAGAGCGCCAAGCCCAAGTGGAACAACAAGTGATTAATGCCTTGGAGAACCGCTCATATACCATTGAGGTGGACTGGATGAAGCCCTTGGGCGGTATGGCTCGTCACGTGAGCTCTAATTATGAGCTGAAAGTTAATGGCGAGAAAGTGGATAGCTATCTGCCCTATGCCGGAGAGGCTTACCGCGTACCTTATGGGGGAGGAAAAGGACTGAACTTCAAGGGGGAAGTCTTGAATTACAGTACGACCCAAGTGACCAGTAACCGTTATCTGGTGGAATTTGATGTAAACAATGAAGAGGACATCTATTATTACCGTATTGACCTGTTCAGTAACGGCAAAGCCATTATTGATGTCATCGGTCGTGATCACGATGCCATTTCCTTCGACGGCGAGATGGTCTTGAAACTGTAATGCTTGCACGCACTATCAGGACTGCCCGTTAACGTTATTTAAACTTTTGAGGAGTATGGGTGTCTAAATAATATATCTTCATCCAATAGACTCCATACAACACTAAAAAACTTCTCGATTATGAAAAAAGTTATTGTAATTATGATGGCATTGCTGGGGCTGGTGCTCATGTCATGCAGTTCTGGTAAAAACGCAGTGGATCCGCAACGTGCCCAAGCTATTAAGGACTTGCTTGAAGCTCGGCAGTTTGTTGTGATGGTAGGGTCGATGCGTCCCTTGTCGGCTCCCACTATGAGCGTGAGCCAAGGCCAAAAGATGATTGTCCGTGACGGTAATGTGACCTGCTATCTGCCCTATGTTGGCTCTGGCCAGAACGTGGGCTATGGTGCCAGCGGATACAAGGCGCTGAATTTCTCTAGCGCATTACTGGATTATAAGGTGGAATATCCCAAGCCCGACCGTGCGCGTGTGACCTTTAGGGTCGATAACGGTGATGATAACTACCGGTTCCATGTCGAGGTGTTCATGAATGGCAAGACAACCATCGACGTCGATCCACGTGGCCGTGATGCGATTTCCTACAGTGGCGTGCTCCACGGCTTGGAAATGCTTCAATAACCATCAGCATTCATTCTATCAAACATAAGTAAAGGCGGCCATCAAAGCCGCCTTTTTACTTGTTGGAGGTTAAACTACAGTGACGCGGCTGACGGTGTTGTTCTTGGGGTCCCGGATAACTTGAATCTGTGTGGTGACGCGCTCCTTGAGCAGTTCCACATGGCTGATGATACCCACGCGTTTGCCGCCCATGTCATAGAGGCGGTTGAGCGTTTCCATCACGTTGTCGAGGTAATTCTCACTCAATGACCCGAAGCCTTCATCAATAAACAGTGTGTCCACACTGAACATCTTGCCTGTAGTGCTCGACAGCGCCAATGCAAGTGCCAGAGAAACCATGAATCCCTCGCCGCCCGACAGCGTGTTGACTGTCGTGATGTCGCCTTGCATCTGGTCACGGACCAGAATGGTGAGTGTGCCTGGTTTGGCTTCAAGACTGTAGCGGTTGTTGAACTGGCGCAGATAGCCGTTTGCACTGGCCAATAGCTCGCCCAGGATGTAACTCTGGGCTATCTTGCGGAAGGTGGCGCCGTTGCTGTCACCTAACATCGCGTTGAATTCTTTCCACTGCTGATACTCGGCATCGGCCGCCTCAAATTCTTCCTGTTTTTTACCTGCAGTATTACGGTTGTTCTCGTCGTTCTTCAGGTGTGCCCGGTGTTCAGCGATGGCATTGGCCAACTGTTCAATCCGCGCTTGATTGTCGAAAAGAATTCGGTCTAATTCTTCCCGGTCTTGTACGATGAAATCGGGCTTTTTGCCAGCAATTTCTTGTTGTTGGTTCTTGAGTGATGCAATTTCTCCTCTGGTATGGGTGATTAACTCTGCCAGTTGTTGCTGTGTCTGCCTGATGGTGGCGATTTCGGCTTGCTGGTAGCTGTCAATCTTGTCTAGCCGCTCTTCACTCATCGGCTGGTGTTCGCTCAGGTACTTGTCTAAGGCTTGTCGGGCGCGTTCTGCGTTCTGCCGCTCATGGGTGAGTTGGTTGTTCCAGTTGATGTTTTTGTTCTCGAACTGGCGCCATAGCTCATCCAGTTTATCGGGAATCCTGTCGCAGCCCGTGTTATTATCCACAAGCCCCGTAATGTTACCGCGGTTTTCCAGCATGGCTGGAATGATGGCGTTAGATACATTGATGGCATTCTCTAACTGTTGGGCGGTCTTGATCTGAAGCTGATAATTATTAGCTCGTTGCTCCAAATTCTCGATGAAATCGGCATTTTGGGCAGATAACTCCTGCCAGTCACTCATGGCAAACAGGTCATTAAGCTCGTTGGTCAACTCTTGGAACTTGTTCTTGCTGCGCTCGATGGCTTCCCCTTGGTACTTGATGCTGTCATTCACCTTGTTCAGATCGATTTGCGCCTGATTGTGGGCATTGCTGAGCAGGGTGAGTCTATTGCGCTCGGTGGAGATTTGGCCATGAAGCACAGATGCCTGATGTAGGGTCGTATTGATGGCATGGAGGTCATTCTCCAGCGATTCAATGAGACTGTCGGTTTGTTGAAAATCTACGGTTTCATCGGTATTTTTTCCACATTGCGCCAGCAGTTGACGAACGTGCTGCCAATGCTTGTCAAGGTCCGCTTTCTTCAGTTCCAATTCATGTTTGTGATCCTCAATCTCTTGCTTAAGCCGATTGATGGTCTTGATAGATGATGCGATTGCGGTCTCGGTCTTGTGCAGGTCGTCATCAGCGTCCTTGAGTTTATGCCTCAACTGGTCAATGACATTTTTGCCCTTGGGTGCCTGCAGTTGAATGATGCGTTGGCCGCACACTGGGCATGAGTCTCCCACATGTAAAGTCTTGTGGGCCTGATCGACCAGGGCGTTCCAGTCTTTTTCGCGCTCTAGGGCCTCTTGAGCCTGTTCCTTAAGGGCGCGCTTGGCCCCGATGACGGCATTTTCCTTGTCGAGTGCCTGTTGCTCCCGAGCCAATTCGTCCAGCTGCCTGCCAATTACAGCCGCTTCGCGGTTCACGGTGTCAAGTTTTGCCTTGTGAAGGATTAAGGCCTGCTTGGCATTGGTCACAGTGTCTTTCTTAGCGTTGACGTTATCTACCTTGATGTCATCATACTGCGCTTGCAGTTGCTTGACAGTCTCCTCTTGGCGTCGTTGAGCCTCAAGTGATGATGCCACTTGGGCTTTGACCTCTGGCAGGCGCTTGCGGTCATCGTCGAGGGCATGTGTGAATACTGCGATGTTATCCAATTCATTTTGGCGTTGCTTCATTTGCGACTTGATGGTCTTGATGGCGTCATACATCGCGCTGTTTGGCATTTCCTGTTTGAGAAAAATGCCGATTTCATCGACTTTTTTCCGCTTTTCTTCCACCTCGTCGATGGTGGCGCGCAGGGCAGCGCACAAGCGGTTGTATTCCTGTTGCATCTCTGGCTGCTGCTCCTGCAAAGCCTGAATACTGATTTGGGCCTGCTTCAGGTCCCTGTTTTCGCGCCGAGCTTCAACAGTGGCATCCCAGTCATTGACCAGTTGCTGCTGTTCTATAAACGTGGCTTCACGTGTTTTTTCCAGGTGGTTGGCAAGATCCTTATCTTTCTGTGACAGATTGATTTCATTTTTGGCCTTTTCATCGAGCCAATCGGTCATTTTTTTGGCACCTTCAGCCAGTTGTTGAGCAGCCGAAAGGTCGTTGTTCAATCGGTCAATTTCGGCTTTGATATCGGCTTTCTGTTCATCGGTGAGCAGTACAATCTCATTGACCAGTGCCTGCAGGTTGTTGCGTCGGTTTTCTTTTTCACGGCACACTTCAAAAATCTTTCGACCCACTTGTGCGAAGACTTCGGTACCTGTCATCTTCTCGAGCAAGGCAGCCTTGTCGTTTTCGTTGCTGTTGAGAAATTCGGCAAATCGGCCCTGGGCAAGTACTACTGTGCGGAAGAATTCGTTCATGTCAAGCCCGATGAGTTGGGTAATGTGGGCGTTGATTTCGGTAATCTTGTGCAAGTCCACATGAGGGACTACACCCTCATCGGTCCTGAGGGTGCGTTCCGGTGACAAGATGTTTTTTTCGATATTCTTGTGGGCACGCCTCACGTGCCATGTAGCAGTATAAGGGACTCCGTTGTGGTCATCGAAACTGAGCGTCACACTGGCGCTGACTGTCCCGCGTCTCAGCAACTGCTTGGGCTCGTAGGCTCTGATGATGTCATGGTTATTGATGTCCTCGTAACCGCCTTCCCGCTTGTTGGCCGATTCAAGGCGTGGTGTGCTGCCATAGAGCGCCAGACACAGGCAATCAATGATCGTGGACTTGCCTGCTCCGGTCTCGCCAGTGATGAGAAACAGGTGCTCGTCCTTGAGAGGCGTGGCGTTGAAGTCGATTTCGGCATGTTCGATCGACGCGATGTTTTCGATGGTGAGTTTTTTGAGTTTCATTGCCTGTTCTCTTCGTTAACTAGTTGGTAAATTTGTTCGAACATCTTTTTCTGGTCATCGCTCATCTCTTCGCCCAATTTGTCCTTGAAGTACTGGTTGGCGATGTCGATGGGAGCCTTGGCGTTGAATTCTTCAATGGTCATCTGTGTCGCCTGTTGCAGGACGGCCGTCGTGAGTGTCTTCTTGATCTCACAGAAACGGCAGGATTTGTCGGCGAGGGCTAGGGCTGTACGCTCCTGGGCACCGTGGGGCAGGAAGCGCTCGACGCTCACGTTGAGGCGTATGTAAGCTGGCTCATCAGAATCAAATTTTTGCAGTAACTGGAGCGCATCGTCAAATGGGATAGGTTCGCCAGGCGGAACCGTATGCAGGGGTTTGATGTTCTTGATACGTTTTGTCTCGATGCTGGGCATAGAACCATGATGGTCAATCTCGACTATGCTCACCGAGTGCTCGCACTGCTCGTCAAAGCTCACGGCAAGCGGAGTGCCGCAATAACGTGCCTGCGCAGTCACATTCTGCGGGCAGTGAATGTGCCCCAGTGCGGCATAGTCATATCCTTCTCCCAAGGTCTGGACACCGATGCTCTCCATCATGATGATATTGTCGTGGCCTGTGATATCACTGCCGCTGACAGCAAGGTGGGCCATCAGTACAATCGGCAGATGGTCATGGTTGTCTTGGTTGGCGCGGTCGAGCAGAGCTTGGAAATAAGCCTGTTGGCGTTGTCCGGCAGATTGGGCTACGGAGGTTACACGAGGGAATCCCGACGGATAGGAAAACGGAACGGCGGCGACAATCCCCTTGTCTCCCACCTTGATGACGTGGCGCTGCAAATCTGCTAGGCCTTCCTCGTTACGGGCGATGCCGCCCAATACGGTTACCCCAGCCATCTTCCACAGCTGGCTGTCGCTGTCGAGGCGTGATGCGCTGTCGTGGTTACCAGCAATGATAATGATATCCATCGATGGGCAGGCATGGTGGATTTCCAGCATGGATTCCACATAGAGCGATACCGTGGCATTGGACGGAGCTGCGGTATGGAAGATGTCACCGCTCACCAGCAGCGCATCGGGCTTGTGCTTGCGCACGATGCTGGTCAGTTGCTTCAGGAAGTCGGCTTGCTCCTCGCTACGGTCATAGCCATAGAAATTCTGGCCTAGGTGCCAGTCACTGGTGTGAATGAATTTGAACATAGAAGAAAAGACAATCTAATCGTTTTACATGGCTTGATTATCGACTGGTGTGCTCCCAGTGCATGAGCATCAACTCATATTGTTTCCAGTGGTTGCGGGAAATGACCTCTAGAATCACGCCACCCACCCACAACATCATGGCCAGCATGGCAATAAAGCCGCTCACAATCAAGGTGGGGAAGCGGGGCACCAGACCCGTCTGGAAATACTCGATCAGTACAGGAATCACCAGCACGGCCGAAATGATGAGCAGCAGTGCGGCGATTAGGCTAAAGAACCTCAGCGGGCGGTGCTCGCCGAAGAGGGTAAGCGCCGTCTTGATGGCGCGGTAACCGTCACCGAAGGTGTTCAGTTTGGAGTGGCTACCCTCAGGGCGGTCGCGGTAATCCACTGTTATTGAATCAACCTTGAAACTGTGCTCCAGAGCGTGAACGGTCATTTCGGTCTCCACTTCAAAACCTTGGGAACGCAACGGGAAGTTTTTCACGAATTTGTAGCTTAAGGCGCGGTAGCCTGTAAAGATATCCCTTACATTGCTATGGCACATCCAGTTGATGAGCGCTCGCATGATACGGTTCCCTGTGTTGTGGAAACGCCGCTGGTTCACGGTAAAATAGGTTGCTGATAGCCTGTCCCCGATGACCATGTCGCAGCCCTCATCAATCACCTTGCCACATAGTTCACTGGCACAGCTGGCGGGATAAGTGGCATCACCATCCACAACCAGATAGCAATCGGCATCTACGGCATTGAACATCGTGCGGAGCATGTTGCCCTTGCCTTGCCGTTGTTCGGAAATGACGGTTGCTCCTGCTTCACGTGCGACTTGAGCAGTCCCGTCGGTGGAGTTGTTGTCACCGACAAATATGGTTGCCTCAGGTAGTGCCGCGGCAAACTCACGCACCACCTGGCCGATGGTGGCTGCTTCATTATAGCATGGGATAATTACTGCAATCTGATTCATATCTCTTCTCTCATGTTGGGTCATCAGTGGGATGGTTTCACGGATGACGTTTTATGGTTTCGGAACAATGCGAATGGTAGTCTCAAGTCGAGGGTGTGGTGCCAGAAAAGCCCTACGCCGATTGCCAGCACGACAAAGGTGCGCCACGTGAAATGCAGGTGGTGCCACGTGTGCTCCAGCAGGACGAAAGCCCATACAAAGCTCGCCATCGCCACAAGGAGCAGCCAGCTGTAATGCCGGATTGATTGCCATGATTTGGCGAAGGCCAATGTGACCGCAGCCGTGAACGTTGAAGCGGCCAGCAGCAACATGCCAGTGGCTTTCAAGCACCACATCATGTAGTCTTGTTCATTGTGCCCGACGGTGCGCTGGGTCACAGCACCCATGGCGTCTTCCCATGCAGCATGCCCCGTAATGAATGCAGCCAGTGCCCACTTGGTCGCCCACAATAGAGCATAACCCAAGAGCCAAGCCAACGAGAGCATGATGACCGTGCGCCACGCTTTTTCAGGTTTGCGATAGAGCATATAGACCACAAGAGGAACCGCCAGAGCCACCATCGGCGTGGTGAGCAGATCTAAGAAAGATGTGCATGCGCCGATGATAAAAAACGCGGTCATCGAGCAATGCCACTTGCTTGTGACTGTTTTCCAACTTAGGATGGTGATTGACGATAGCAGGGCAATGTAAAACGTGGGCACATAATTCATGCACATGGGTACTGATGGCACCATGACTACGGCCAACGCCATGGAGACAATCAAGGCGTCAGTTCGTCCTACCCTTTGCCACATCACCACCAGCAATCCCAGCAGCAACAGTGTCAGGAATATCCAATTGAAGACTCGTATGCCATGCAACGTGGTGACACAGAGCAGCGGGCGGATTATCACCTGGTTCCCGTGCCAATAGCGGCAGTAAATAATGGGCTTAAGGTTATCGTTTCCTGCTGGCTCCAGCATTGCTTGTGCCCCCTTAATGGGTGAGTTGCCAACCATCATGAACTTGTCGCTCATCGCCGAATGCAGGGGATGGCTATTGTCGGCACAATAGGCGATACCCAGAATCAGGCAATCACTGAACACCCCCAACTTGAAAGGTTGGATTTGTCCCACTTGGGCCGTGAACATCTTGCCGTCGTCGGTCACCTGCTGCACCGACTGACGCACTCCCCGTTCAATAGCGCTTCCGGGAATGGAAAATGCCGCTACTACTGCTCCAGTGAAGAGCAGTACCAGCAGGATGTAGGCAATCAATATGTTCACAACCGTTTTCATCTTTAATCTGCAAATATACTACTTTTAAATGAAAAATGCTTCTTCTTTTTCGGTGCAACTTATTGCAAAATGGAGATGGAGTGCGACGTGTGCCAGTTTTTGGCAAAATTGTTGTGAGGAATGTTGGTTTATTGAATCAAATGGCCTAATTTTGCGAGGTGATATCAAACATTGGAATAAAGTAATGAAAAGAAAGACAAGTATTTCCATCTTGATGATGGCAGTGTGGCTGTCGCTCACATCGATGACCACGCTTAACGCATGCAGTCACCAGGTGAATAAATCAGCAGCCAAGACTACTGCCGATGCTCATCAGCCTGTGGCTACTGCCGTGACTGGCGGTGAGGTGGTGATGGGTGCTGCCCGCACGAGTGAGTATGTGCCCTTGCTCAAGAATAAACGCGTGGCACTGTTGAGTAACCAGACGGGTATGGTGGGCGACCAGCACACCTTAGACCTGATGCTGGAGCACGGCGTGAATGTAGTGACCATTTTCTCGCCTGAGCATGGGTTCCGCGGCAATGCTGATGCAGGCGAGCACGTGTCAAGCAGTATTGACGAGAAAACAGGCATCCCCATCGCTTCGCTCTACGACGGCAAGTCTCCCATGCCCAGTAAGCAGGTGATGGACAGCATCGATGTCATTGTAACCGATATCCAGGATGTGGGCCTCAGGTTCTACACCTACTACGTAACGATGATCAATCTGATGGATGCTGCGGTGACCTATGATAAGCAGTTTATGGTGCTGGATCGTCCTAACCCCAATGGCATGTATGTTGACGGCCCCATACTTGATATGACGCTGAAGTCGGGCGTGGGCCGATTGCCTATCCCCACAGTGCACGGCATGACGCTGGGTGAATTGGCGCAGATGGCCAACGGTGAGGGCTGGCTCAAAGACGGCAAGAAGTGTAATCTCACGGTCATTCCTTGCGAGAACTACACTCACCAGACCCGCTACTCACTGCCTATCGCTCCGAGTCCCAACCTGCCTAATATGCTTGCTATCTACCTCTATCCCTCGATGTGCTACTTCGAGGGCACGACTGTAAGTCTGGGCCGCGGCACCGATTGGCCTTTCCAGGTCTATGGCCACCCCGACATGACCGGCTATTCCTTTGAGTTCACGCCCACGAGCCGTTTCGGTGCCAAAACCCCGCCACAGATGGATAAACTGTGCCATGGCGTGGATTTGCACAACCTTGACCCAGAGGCCGTAATTGCCAAGGGCATCAATCTTGAATATGTCATCGATGCCTATCGCAATCTCACCAAGAACGGCAAGCAATTCTACTTGAAGAGCAATTTCTTCGACCTGCTGATGGGTACCACCAAAGTGCGCCAGCTTATTGCCGAAGGTAAGAACGCCGACGAGATCAAAGCCACTTGGCAAGACGATGTCGCCTTGTTCAAAGCCCAGCGTCGTCCCTACCTCCTCTACGAAGAATGAGTTAAATCTCTTTAAACTTTAAACTCTAAACTTTAAACTAAAAATATGACTCCCTGGATTGTACTTGCCACGATTGTTGGCTATTTTATCCTCCTGTTTATCATCTCGTGGGCAGCATCACGTAAGAGTGACACTGCCACCGCCTTAAGCGGCGGTCGTCAGGCCCCGTGGTTCATTGTCGCCATCGCCATGCTTGGCGCACCCATCTCGGGCGTGACCTTCATTTCGGTGCCTGGTATGGTGGTCACCAAGGGCTTCAGTTACCTGCAGATGGCGCTAGGCTTCATCGTGGGCTATTTTGTGATTGCCTACGTGCTCATTCCGCTATTCTATAAGCGTAACCTGGTATCCATTTACGGTTACCTGGAACAGCGTTTTGGCGGCAGTACCCACAAGAGCGGTGCATGGTTTTTCTTCATCAGTAAGATGCTGGGCGCTGCGGTGCGCTTTTATGTCGTGTGTGTGACACTGCAGTTGCTGGTGTTCTCGCCGCTGCACATCCCGTTTGTCATCAATGTCATCGTGACCATCGCGTTGATTTTCCTGTACACGCTGCAAGGCGGTGTCAAGACGGTCATCTGGACTGATACGTTGAAGAGTTTCTGCCTCATCCTGTCGGTGGTGCTGAGCATCTACTTTGTCGCCAAGGGTCTGGGGTATGACTTGAGTGGTCTGTGCAAGGCTGTAGCTGGTGATGAAACGTCCCGTGTTTTCTTCTTTGACAATCCCAAGGAAGGCACCTACTTCTGGAAGCAGTTCATCGCTGGTATCTTTATGGTCATCGCAACCACTGGCCTTGACCAGGATCTGATGCAGCGTAGTCTTGCCTGTAAGAATGCCAGTGAGTCGGCAAAGAATCTCATTGTGAGCGTATTCTTGCAGGTTGTAGTTATTGCACTGTTCTTGATCTTGGGTACCTTGCTCACGCTGCATGTGCGTGCCCACGGCATCGACATTCCCGAAAAGACCGACGAATTGTTTGGAACGGTGGCCTTTAGCGATGGAATGCCCCTGCTGCTGGGTGTGGTGTTCATCATTGGTCTCATTGCCGCTGCCTACTCGGCAGCAGGCTCAGCATTGACGTCACTGACAACCTCGTTTACCGTTGACATCCTTGGAGCCGACAAGAAGCAGGACGAGGCCGCGCTTGGCCGCACACGTCGTCTGGTCCATGTGGCCATGGCAGCAGGCATGGGTCTGGTGATCCTTATTTTCTACGCCATCAGCAATAGCGATGCCATCAGTGCGGTTTATACCCTCGCCAGTTATACCTATGGTCCCATCCTTGGCTTGTTTGCCTTTGGTATGATGTGCAAGAGCTCTGTGCGTGACCGCTTGGTGCCTGTGGTGTGCATTGCCGCACCGGTCATCAGCTTCTTTATCCAGATGTGGCTTAAGAACCAGTATGACTACACTTTGGGCTTCGAGTTGCTGCTGTTGAATGCCGCCTTGACCATGATAGGCTTGGCTCTACTCATCAAGAAAAGTGACAACAAATAGGCTGTTGGTTGTTAGGCTTTAGTGAGTATCAGTCACCTAAAGCCTAATACCTAAGGCCTAACACCTAAATAACATGGCACGCAACATGATCAACCGCTACGTGTGGCTGGTGGATACCATCAGCCGCTACGGGCGCATCACGCTCAAGGCATTGAACGAGGCATGGCTACGAAGCGACATCAGTGAAGGTAAGCCGCTGGCCAGGCGCACGTTTTTCCATTACCGTGATGGGGTGGAGGAGATGTTCGACATCAACATCCAGTGCGACAAGTCCACCTTTGAATACTATATTGATGACTCGGGAGGGGAGGACAATGCGCGGCTGAGGTCTTGGCTGGTGGACTCGGTATCGATGAGCGGGATGTTGAGTAACGCCCATGACATTAGCGGGCGCATCATGCTAGAGAATGTCCCCTCAGCGCGTGAGCACCTGCCTGTGGTGATTGATGCGATGAGGCAGAACCTCCGAATCAGGTTTTCCTATAAGAGCTACACCCGATCTCAACCTGTCAATGGTATTGTGCTGGAGCCCTACTTTGTCAAGATTTTCAAGCAGTTATGGTATGTCATTGGGCGCAATGTCAAGGACGGGCTTATCAAAACCTATGCGCTAGACCGCATGAGTCAGCTGAACCTCTTGCAGGAGAACTTTGAAATGCCAGGTAATATCAACCCGTCGGAATTTTTCAAAGACTGCTTTGGCATCATCACCAATCAGAACACCGCTAAGCGCATTGTGTTGCGTGTCGAACCCACCCAAGCCAAGTACTTCCGCGCCCTGCCACTCCACAGTTCGCAGCAGGAGGAAATCCACGACGACTACTCGATTTTCTCCTACTATATGCGTATCACCTACGACCTCAAGGAGGAAATCATGTCCCACGGTGCCAGCATCGAGGTGCTGGAACCCGAAGAACTGAAAACCCTCATCCGCACCGAACTCGAGGCGGCGCTGAAGAACTACAGTTGAAATGAATCATCACCAGTACAGTTTTAAACATCTCAGTTAAACAACATGGAGTTGGTAAACAAACATAGGGATTCAAATCTTGAGCTATATCGGATCATTGTTATGATCATGATTGTGGCCAATCACTATGTGACAAATTCTGGATTGATACCTGTCATGAACCAGGTCCCCACGGCATTGAAATCCCTTTATCTTTATTTTCTGGGTATGTGGGGCAAGACAGGCATTGACTGTTTCGTCCTCATCACTGGATATTACATGTGCCAGTCCAGGATCACGCTCCGCAAGTTCACAAAGTTGCTGCTTTGGGTGCTGTTTTATAATCTGGTGATTTACTTACTTTTTGTGGGTTTTGGCTATTGTGAGTTCACGCTGGGCTCTTTTCTGTCGGCGGCTATGCCCATAAAGGATGTCAGAGGCGATTTCACGAGTTGCTATTTTGTGTTCTTCCTGACGATACCATTCCTTAACATACTGGTCAGAAACATGAGCAGGCGGCAACACTTCTGGTTGCTGGTCTTGTGCCTGTCAGTCTATACGATTTGGGCTCAGGTGCCTTATATCAATGTTTCGATGAATTATGTGATGTGGTTTGGCGTCATCTATCTGATTGCGTCCTATATCCGTTTGCATAGTGATCTGGATCAGTTGGGATATAAAAAATGGGGCTGGTTGACTTTGGGGGCAATATTCGTCGCGTACCTCAGTGTGCTGGCATTTATTTATGCAGGACATCCTGAGCTGGCATTCTATTTCGTAACCAACTCTAATGCGATACTTGCCGTGGTCGTCAGCGTTTGCTCCTTTATGTTTTTCAAGAGTCTGCCTCTCAAGTATCATCCATGGATCAATGCCGCTGGGGCATCCACCTTTGGTGTCCTGCTGATTCATTCCAACAGCGACGCAATGCGGCAGTGGTTGTGGAAAGACACGCTGAATAACGTCGGGCATTATGCCGATAATATCTATCTGCATTCCATTGGTTGTATCCTCGGTGTGTTTGTTATCTGCATTATCATTGACCGGCTTAGGTTAAGGTTTATTGAGCGCCCCCTGTTCAAAGCCCTCGACCGGTACATGCCCAAAATATTGAATCGCTTTCCCCTGAAATGGACCTAAACTCAAAATAATAAGGAATCATGAAACGTCAATTGGTTATATTATTGGCATTGCTGCCCCTACTGTTGGCGGCACAAGTGGGTGACCTGCCGCGTAGTACGCCTGCCGCCGAGGGTATCAGTACCCAGGCGGTTATCAGCATGATGGACTCGCTGATGGCTTTGCCCGAGTGTGACATCCATCATGTGATGGTCGTGCGTCATGGCAAGGTAGTAGCCGAATTGCACCCTGCGCCATTCCGTGCCGAAGACAGTCACACGCTTTACTCGGCCAGTAAGACATTCACCTCGCTGGCGGTGGGTATCGCCATCGACGAGAACCTGTTGCGTCTGGACGACCGTGTGATGACTTTCTTCCCCGACAAGCGCACAAATCGAGTCAGCGATAATATGGCGGCTATGACTGTGCGCGACCTGTTGATGATGGCATCGGGTGTGAAACCCGATTGGACCATGCGCAATAACAGCATGGACTGGGTCAAGCACTGGCTTGCCAAGCCTGTCGATGATAAACCGGGCAGCCTGTTCCAGTATGATTCGATGTGCACGTTTATGCTCAGCGCCATTGTGCAGCGTGTTACGGGTCAGACAATGCTTGAGTATCTGCAAAAGAAATTATTCACCCCGATGCACATTACTGTGGCCGATTGGGAGGTCAGCCCCGATGGCATCAACACCGGCGGTTGGGGACTGCGTGTGCAGGCCGAAACGATGGCCAAGTTGGGCTTGCTGTTGCTCAATAAGGGGAATTGGAACGGTGAGCAACTCGTCAGCGCCGACTATGTAACAGCAGCCTGTTCCCGCCTCATCGACGGTGGTGCCAAGGAAACCACGCCGCCCACCGATGGCAATCAAGGCTATGGCTATCAGGTGTGGCAGAGCAAGTGGCCAGGCTCTTTCCGAGCCGATGGTGCCATGGGACAATATACCGTTGTGGTTCCGCAGGAGGATCTTGTGGTGGTTATTCTGGGCATGAAACTTTATGGCCACGAGGAACTGGCATGCATCTGGAACCAGTTGATGCCAGGAATGGATATCGCGCCGCTGCAACCCGAAAAGAAGTTGCAAAAGCGCTTGGAGAAACTGTGCGCAACGGCAAAATTGGCTCTACCTCAGGGAAAGCGTACCAGTAATCTGGCAAAAGATTTTTTGGGCCGAAGGCTCCAATTGAAGCATAATCGTTTTGGCTTGAAGCAGATAATGGTAGAAGACAATTGTTTGCGGCTCACCTGTGATGATGGTTGTGAAGAGGCCTTGGCCATGGGACATCAGGATTGGCTGTATAGCGCGTTAAACGGCTATCCCTATTACTCAATCAACTCGATTAACCGCATGAAGGGCTTTGAACATGGTTTTACGGCAGCGACAGCTTATGCCTGGACATCAACGTCAACGCTCGAAGTGCGCGTCCATTATGTTGATTGGATCAGTGGCTTGAAACTCAAGTTTGACTTGATGAAACAGGAAGTCACCGTGTGTGACACCTATCCCAATTCCAAACCTGAAAGCATTCATTTCACCATACAATGAAACGTTGTCTGACCTCCATCTGCCTGCTTTTGTTAGCCTGCTTGACCATGATGGGCCAGGTTGGTGATCTGCCGCGTTCCACCCCCGAGGCCGAGGGCGTTGATCCAGTGATTATCAACAACCTGTATCTTGCATTGGACTCTAATCCTGACATCGATGTCCACCACTTGATGATTTTGCGCCATGGCAAGGTCATTGGCGAGGTTCATGCTTCACCCTATCGGGCTACTGATGTCCATATGCTCTACAGTGCCAGCAAGACGGTGACAGGATTGGCGGTCGGACTGGCCGTTGATGACAAGTTGCTCTCGATTGATGACAAGGTGTCGAAATACCTGCGGGACAAGATGCCCGCCACCATATCCCCCGCTTTGGACAGTCTCACTGTTCGCCACTTGCTCATGATGGCTGCGGGCAGGCTGGAGGACACGGACATTTTTATGGGTCAGGAAGACTGGCTCACCACCTGGTTCAAGGGCGATTTCCACAATGTAGGCAAAGAGTTCCACTATGACTCGATGGCGACCCATGCCCTGGCGATGATTGTTTGCCGCGTGACGGGCAAGTCGTTGCTGGAGTATGTGCGGGAACGCATTTTTGAACCCCTTCACATCACACGGGTGGATTGGGAAATGGGACCTGATGGTGTTGAAGAGGCAGGATGGGGCTTATTCCTTCACGCTGAGAGCCAGGCCAAGATCGGTCAACTCATGCTGCAAGGCGGCAAGTGGAACGGTCAGCAGGTCGTGAGCGAGCAATGGATTCATGACATGACCCAGCACTACATCAGGACCAATTCAAATAGCAGCAAGCTATCTGTGTGGCAGAAAGTGAAGCGTGCGGTCCGAAGGATTTGGTACTATGTGCGTTCTTTATTTACTGGCATCAATTACTCTACTTACTATCGCGGGTACGGATTTCAGACAAAATCGATTGTCAATCCGTGGGCTGAAGCCTTTTTCGCCGCTGGTTATGGTGGCCAGTTGATATATGTCGTGCCCAAGTGTGACCTTGTGGTCGTGATTAACGGCAGGGCTGTTAACTATGGCTCGGAACTTAAGGAATTCAACAACTGTCTGGTTGTGCCTCTGGTGACTGGGAAAAAACCGGCATCGTTGGGCGTGCATGACAGCTTCGATATCGCCCCGCCTGCGGGTGCAGCCACCCATGAACTTGAAAAGCGTCTCTTGTCTAACCGCATTGCACTGAACGATAATCTCCTGGATCTCATTTCAATCGAAGTCGATCGCAGGGGTGATGACCTCATTTTCACGATGACCGACTCGACAAGGGTATTGCAGGCTTACGCGGCATGCGGACAGTGGCGCATCACCACCAGTGATGACATGCCCATCTATGTCAACGAGAGTCAGCCTCAACTGCTGAACGTCAGGCGGCCGTTCACCAGTGCGGCGGCCTATGCATGGCAGGGCAATACGCTCGTGATGCGGCTTGACTGGCTGGATGGCGGAGACAACCGTCGGTTGAGCATGGCATTTGACGGGGATGATGTCACCGTGTATGCCAGTGATAATTTTGACTTGAAGTTATCCGATGAGATTCATGGCAAATTAGTGCCCCGCCGATGAGGGATGTTACTGACATAGCAGATGTGAAGACACGCTTCCTGGCCCACTTGACACTGGCCAAAGGCATGAGTCAGAATACCGCTCTGGCCTATGGCGACGACGTGGACAAACTCGTCAACTTTTTGGCCGATGCTGGCATTGGCATTGAGCATGCTACGACCGATGACCTGGAACGCTTTGTCTGCACCTTGCAGGATGTGGGCATCCAGCCCCGCTCCCAGGCCCGCATCATCAGTGGCGTGAAGAGTTTCTACAAATTCCTGCGTCTGGAGGGCTATATGGATACCGACCCCACCGAACTGCTGCTCACACCCAAGATCGGGCGGCACTTGCCTGAGGTGCTTACTATTGCCGAAATCGATGCTATGATCGCTTGCATTGACATGTCTAAGGCCGAGGGGCAGCGCAACCGTGCCATCATCGAAACGCTCTATGGTTGCGGCCTGCGAGTGAGCGAGCTGGTGGGCCTCAAGCTCTCACAGCTCTTCATGGAGGAACGTTACGTCATCATCCAGGGTAAGGGCAACAAGCAGCGCCTGGTACCCATTTCGCCTGTCGCTATCGAGCAGATCAGCCTCTACTTGGAGCAGACGCGTTCCCATCAGGTTGCCCAGCGGGGCAGCGAGGATATCCTGTTTCTGAACCGTCGTGGGGCCATGCTCACACGTCAGATGATTTTCCATATTATCAAGCAACTGTGCGAACTCGCAGGCATCCGCAAAGTCATTAGCCCGCACACCCTGCGCCACAGTTTCGCGACCCACTTGCTCGAGGGCGGCGCCAACCTGCGTGCCATTCAGCAGATGCTCGGCCACGAGAGCATCACCACCACCGAAATCTACGTCCACATCGACCGCACCCGCC
>CAMYUW010000034.1 GCA_947302275.1 uncultured Prevotellaceae bacterium | reverse complement strand
CGCTCACGCAATTTGACATCTTGTGAGCCGCAAAAGCGATGCAAAATTACAGCCGCTCCCGAAACCGGCCAAATGTTTCCGACAAAAAATCTATTATTTAACCTATTTTTGCAATTCAAGGGCGATTTTGGGCGGAAATTGGGTCATTTTGGGCCCAAAAGCCCCAAAACGGCCAAGTGCGCACCTTAAAAATATCAGGCGTTCACCTGCACCTTGATTCCCGCATCGCGGAATCGCTGTGCTATGCGCTCCAATTCTTCCTTGGAAACCTTTTCCAAATTCTCGGCAGGGGTCTTGCGGTCGATGCTGTAGAGCATGACTTCACGCGGAGCGATTTGGAGATATGCGCTCAGGAGGGCATCCAATTCTCCATCGGTAGTATTGTCGAATCGCTTACCGTCAAATTCACCACGAATCATGATGGTCTGTACCACACACTGGCCATTGAAGCGCTTGAGGTCAGCGATGACTCCCTCGGGGAGGCAATTGGGCGAAACGGGGCGGTTGATGGCGATGAAAGTATGGGGAATAGCGCTGTCGAGTTTGAGGATATTGTTATCCACCTTGCGCAAAGCTTCAGCCACCTGGGGCTTACCCGCCATGGTTGAGTTACTCAACACAGACACCTTGGCATTGGGGAAATACTTGGTGCGAAGGAGCAACACGTCTTCAACTACCTTCTTAAACTCGGGATGCAGTGTGGGCTCACCATTGCCCGAAAATGTAATGACGTCAAGAGTCTGACCCTCCTGCTTCATCTCTTCAAGCTTCCGCTTGAGCTGGTTCTTGACCGTTTGTCGCGAGGGCACACCATCCTTGCCAGGTCCCTGGGCATTGAACCCTGCCTCACAATAAAGACAGTCAAAGGAACAAATCTTACCATCGTTGGGCATGAGGTTGATACCGAGTGACATCCCAAGCCGGCGACTGTGGATGGGACCATATACTGTGGAATGAAAGAGTACTGTTTGCATTGTATGATCGTTATTAAAAAAATGCGGTGTTATTTACACATTATTATATATAAAAAAGGCAAAATCTAGATGATATCAAGCTGTTGCAGGATGTCGGTGACATCGATGTGGGACAAGGTGCGGCGCTGCTGCAACGCGTCGGCAAAGGCATCCATTGCCTTCCTTACCTGAGAGTTACTGAACAGCCGTGTCATATTGTTAAAAGCCTCATCAAAGATGGGTTCGACCTCGTCACGCTCAAGCTGACAGTAGTCCCGACCGTCCTCAAAGGCGGCATTAAACAGCTGGTCACGCAACTTGTCATCGACCTTGCCGTTATCGAGCACCATGCGTCGGCACAGCGCATTGGCCACGGTGAGTCCCACCGATATCCGATAATGCCCCAGTATATACTTCCATGCGCCCCTCGGCGACAAGCGCGGATTACCCGCAAAGAAGAACTCGGGCGTGAACTGGATACAGCCTGGACCATCAGCATCGATGGTAACCGCAGTGAACAAGTCATTGGCGTCGAAGACCGACAAGCCTAGTGCCATGCCTGCCACGCCATAACTCTTGTCGAGTTCGTCACGATATCTCATTTCTTTTTTATCAGCCATTTTCTCTCATTTATTTACGGCCAAAATCGGCAGGAATCTCACCCCACTCGCTGGTGTCCCACTTGAGCAGTGCATTGCGCCACGTGTGGGTCGCAAGCCATCGCTCGGCACGGCCAATGATTTCAAACAGGTGAGCATTGGCGTCAGTGCGGTTGAGTTTAGTGCGGCACTGTTTGTTCCTTACCCACGCCAATGCAGTCTTGCTGTCGCTATAGATGGCCGTGTGATCATTTCCCTGGTTGTAGAACAGGGCCAGGGCATGAACGATGGCCAAGAATTCGCCTATGTTGTTAGTTGCATCTGGAAACGGCCCTTGATGGAACAACTCAACGCCGGTGGGCACATCCACGCCACGATATTCCATGAGGCCGGGATTGCCCGAACAAGCACCGTCAACTGCAATACTGTCACGCACGACCCCAGGGATGGCATCATAATTGACAAATTCCCGTGGAGCACGGGCGATGGCACGCAGAATATCCATTTCGCCTGGATCGTTGCGGAAAGCCTCAACGGCCTCTTGCTGAGAGCCGAAGGCCTTATAGCGAGCACCAGGAAAGCCCTTGACCCTCAACTCACATTCAGCCCATGAGTCACAGATGCCAGGCTCGGTTCCCTGCCAAACCACGTACCACTTGCGATTGTCACTTGCCATGTATTCAAACATTAAATTGCTTGGAACGGCAAAATTACATCAAATTTCTGAAAGGGGCAAATGCAGGAGCAATGGAGGGAAAAGAGAGCTGCAACCTACCAGCCACGTCATGAAGCGGGTGGATTATGCTTTATGGTTCAGCATGGAGGCCAAGCGGCATGCGGTGCGCTCGGTGGCCTCGGCAGTCTCGATGTCGGTGGAGTCGAATTGCAGTTGGCATTTGCTATAATAAGATGCACGGGCCAAGAGTTCTTTCTCCACGAGAGGTATGACGGCTTCATCAGGAAGGTGGACGATTTTGGGGCGTTTCATCTTCTGTTCGGGCAGCAGCAGGCGTGAGGTAATGCATTCAGGGCTGGTTGTGAGCCAGACCGTAGTGCCGGCCTCGTTCATCAGCGCAATGTTGTTACTGTGACAGGGGGTTCCGCCGCCACAGGAAATGACGACATCAGCCATCGCGGCCACATCACGCAAGGCCTCGGTTTCCATCTCGCGGAAGCGCTGTTCTCCCTTTTCATCGAATATTTCGGCCACCGACATGCTGTTTTGGGCCTCAATATAGTCGTCAAGGTCAATGAAACGCAAACCCATCTGTCGGGCAAGGGCCTCGCCAAGCGTCGTCTTGCCGCAGCCCATATAGCCGATGAGGAAAACTGGTGCCATCATAGCCAACCCGCTTCGCGGTACCAGGCGATTGCCTCACGAATGCCTTCGCGCAATGAATATTTGGGTTTGAAACAGAAGTCGCATTGCGCCTCGCTGGTGTCACATAGCCAATTGCGCTGCTTCAGAATCTTGAACTTATCACGGTTGAGCGTGCTGGCCTTGAGTGTCACTTTACCGACCCACTCCGACACGTTGCATACCATCTTAACCAACCACAGTGGGCACGTGATGGGAATGACAAACTTTTTTCCCAACTCCTCGCAGACAATCTTGCGGAACTCCTGCTGGGTGTAGGCTTTGTTCTCACTGATGAAGTAGGCCTTGCGTAGCGGTCCTTTCTCCAAGGCATCCATCACACCCGTCACCAAATCCTTGACATAAATAAAGGTAAGCATCTGCTTATCGTAGCCCACACTGAAATCAAAACCGCGCTTGATGCTCTTAATCATCAGGTAATAATCCCGCTCATGGGGTCCATAAACGCCAGTACAGCGGAAAATGGTATACGGAAAACCCTCTAACGACTGCAGGTAAGCCTCGCCCTTGAGCTTGGAAACTCCATAATAGGTATTGGGCATCGGAACATCGGTGGGCGCAATAGGCCTATAGGTCTTCTCATCACCGGGTCCCATGACACTCAAGCTGCTCATCATCAAGAAAACCTCAGGTGCCAAATCAGTATTTTTCAAAGCATCGACCAGGTTACGCAGGTAACCATAATTGACCCGTTCAAAATCAAGGTAATTAGTGCTTTTGGTCACGCCCAGATTATGAACGATAAAATCCCACTTTCCCCACTCGCCCGCATGATCGCGCAAAGTATCTTCCAGGCGGTCCTGATCTTCATAATCCAGTTCGATGAAATGGATGCGTTCGTCTTGCAGGAAATCGCGCTTCGTCGTTGAGCGCACTGCGGCCCAAGTGTCATAGCCTCGCTTGAGTGCCTCCTCGACAAGGAAACCGCCGATGAAGCCACCGGCACCAGTTATGAGAATACTTTTTGTCATTCTTTAGTGTGCTGTGATGCTTGTATTTTATGGCGAGCCATCGCTAATCTTGTCGCCTTTGTATTATGCTCGGCATTATACTCCACTGCTTCGATAACGTGCTGGACGATATACTCGGGTTTGATGTTCTTCAAGCAACGGTAGTCACCAAATCGGCATTCCTTGTCACCACTAATCGAACATGGACGGCACTCCATATCGAGCTGGATATCATCCTCTATGACCTGATTGTAGCCCAGATAGCCACAAGCGGGCGAAGTAGGTCCCCAAATGGTCATAGCCTGCAGATCAACCAGTGAAGCCAGGTGCATATTGGCCGACTCCATGGTGAGCATCAGGTCACATTTAGCAAACAGGGCATACTCGTCGATGAAGCCATGCTTGACCTCGGCCATCGAAATGACTCTCTTGTACTTGCGGGCAATGGGACGAAGCGCAATCTTCTCGGCCTTGCCACCGCCCATGAGGAAAATCCAATAATTCTCTTTCTCGGCCAACCGGGCAATCACCTGCTCCATCAGTTCCAGGGGATAAGCTTTGTTTCGATGGGAGGAGAACGGGGAGATAGCGATCCAGCGCTGGCCCGGCTCCTTGTCGAGCACAATGGGGCTCACGGGCCAATTGCGACCCTCATACAGACGCGTGAAATTGTCGGGGGCCTCAAAGCCCAACTGCCTGAACGCACGGCGATAACGCTCATGGATGGGTGTAAGGGGCTCAGTGGTCCTGTGGGCAACCAAGGCTCGGCGCTTGGGCTTTTCACGGTCAAGCCGTGCAATCCGCGCCCCCCTTAGCCTCATGTAGGCGTCAATGATCCAGGTTCCCGATACATTGTGCAAGTCGGCCACCGCGTCAATGTCATATAGTTTATACAACTGTGCAGCAAGCTTCAACAACCCCACGAGTCCCTTGTGGTTCTCCTTGACGTCAAAATCCACCACCTTGAGGTTGGCAGGGCGGTCATGGAACATCGTGGCGGGCCACTTCTTAGTCAACATGATGAAACGTGTATCCGGATTGGCCTTGCAAAGCGGATACAATACAGGTATTGTCATCGCTACATTGCCCAATACCGACAATCTCATAACGAGGACGTTGCGGAAGTGTTTCTTATTTTCAGCCATATTGCACTCAAAAAATTATAATCACCACAACTGTGGTTCTAATTTTAAGGCAAAAGTAAACCAAATTGGCGAAATATGCAACAATTTGATTATTAATTAGCCCTCAACCGCCGATATCACACGCTGAACAACCAGTTCAGGCTTGATACCGGACAGACAACGATAGTCACCAAATCGGCACTCACGTTCACCATAGATGGAGCACGGACGGCACTCCATATCAAGCTGAATGTCCACGCTGGCGTCCTGTCCGTAGCCCAGAAAACCGCAAGCTGGCGCTGTTGCTCCCCAAATGGTGATGGCCTTCAATCCCATGAGTGAAGCCAAGTGCATGTTGGCCGAATCCATAGTGAGCATCAGGTCACACTTGGCGAACAAGGCATACTCGTCAACAAAACCATGTTTGACCTCGGCCATCGAGATGACATGTGAATTATTGCGCGCAATGCCACGTAAGGCGATTTTCTCGTCCTTACCGCCACCCATCAGGAAAATCCAGTAGTTCTCGCGCTGACTCAGTTGGGCAATCACCTGTTTCATGAGTTCCAAGGGATAGACCTTTCCGTCATGGGCCGAAAACGGCGAAATGGCGATCCAGCGTTGGCCTGGCTCTTTCTCCAGCACAATGGGGCTCACTGGCAATGGCTTACCGTCATACAGACGTGTAAAATCATCAGGGGATTCGATGCCCAACTGCCTGAACACCTCAACGTAACGGTCATGGGTGGGCGTGACGGGTTGTGAGGACTTGTGGGTAACAAGCGCCTTCCGGCGGGCACGTTGCTTGTCAAGGCGTGAAACAGGAATGCCGCGCAACTTCATCCACGCACCGATCACCCAAGTGCGCATCACGCTGTGCAGATCGGCGACTGCATCGATATCATACTTGCTGCGCAGGTAAGATGCCAGCTTCAACAATCCCAATAATCCCTTATACTCTTTCTTGGGGTCAATTCCCACTACCATAAGATTGTCAGGGCGGTCATGAAACATCGACGCGGGCCACGCCTTGGTGAGCATGATAAAGCGCGTTTGCGGATTGGCCCTGCACACAGGGTAAAGCACTGGAATGGTCATTGCCACATCGCCCAGCGCTGACAGCCTCATGACGAGCACATTTTTCAGTGGCCGGTCACTTCTTGCCATAGAGAATGGGATTGGTGTCAGGGTCGTTATACATCTTCATCTGCCGGTAAACCTTCATGAACTTGCGGCCAGCGGCGATGTCGTCTAACAATTGGTCGATAGCGGTTGTAAGATCAACGCGCTGCTCCAGCAGGACATCGAGTTTTGCCTGACATTTGGCCAGGTGAGCGGCATCGGCATCGGTGCGCTCGGTCTGCTCACGCATGTGCCAAATCTTCAAGGCGAGAATCGACAAGCGGTCGATGGCCCAGGCAGGACTCTCGGTATTGATGGTGGCATCGGCCTGCACACTCACGCCGGCAAACTGCTGACGGAAATAGGTGTCAATCTCCTCAACAAGGTCAGTACGATCCTGATTACTGCGATCGATGCGGCGCTTCAGCGCTAAGGCGTCTACAGGGTCTATGGCCTCGTCACGGATGATATCTTCAAGGTGCCACTGCACGGCGTCAATCCAGTTCTTTCGCGCAAGGCTGCTCTCGATAGAGCCCTCTTTAAAAGGGTTATTAAAGATGGCATCCACATCATCGGTAACATGATACAGCCTTACTATCTGATCAAAAATATCGTTACAGTTTTGTGCAAAAGTCATAATTCTTATTTCGTTACGGTTGATTATTCTTTTATTGGACACGTTCACCCTTGAGAGTCGCACTTGAGGCGCTGATCACGCGGCACATCACCTTGTCGCCCGGCTTCTCGCCGCTGGCGGGAAAGACGATCACCTTGTTTTGCTGGGTGCGCCCGAACATGTCGTCACGGCTGCGTTTGCTATATCCCTCGACCAGCACCTCGAAGGTCTTGCCTACATCGGCCCGGTTGCTGCACAATGAAAGCTCATTCTGCAATGCGATCATGCGGTTGAGGCGATCGATTTTCACGTCCTCAGGAACATTGTCGGGCAGATTTTTGGCTGCAAAAGTACCTGGACGCTCACTATACTTGAACATGAATGCCGAGTCAAAGCCGACCTCGCGCATCAGTGACAGAGTTTCCTGGAAGTCTTCCTCAGTTTCATCGTGGAAGCCCGTGAACATGTCGGTCGAAATGCCGCAGTCGGGCATGGCAGCGCGGATGCGGGCGATGCGGTCCAAGTACCATTCACGCGTATATTTGCGGTTCATGAGCTTGAGTACCTTGTTGCTGCCACTCTGCACGGGCAGATGGATGTGTTTGCAGATGTTGTCGTGGTTGGCCATTGTGTCGATGATGGCATCACTCAGGTCTTCGGGATTACTGGTGGTGAAACGCACACGCATCTCGGGTGCAGCCTCGGCAACCATCGCCAACAGGCGAGCCAAATCGACAGGCTCACCACCATCGGCTGGCTTGTACATGTAGGAATTGACATTCTGGCCCAGCAATGTGACTTCCATGAAGCCTCGCTGGCGCAAGTCAGCCAGTTCATTGAGTATGCTTTGGGGCTCACGACTGCGTTCCCGACCGCGGGTATAGGGCACGATGCAATAGGTGCAGAAGTTGTTGCAACCCCTCATGATGCTGATGAAGCCGCTCACCTTGCTGCCACCCACCCGCGACGGGATGATGTCCCGGTAGGTTTCGGTGGTGGAAAGTTCGGTGTTGATGGCTTTCTCGCCATTCTCGGCCATTCCGATAAGCGATGGCAACTCCAGATAGGCATCAGGACCAGCCACAAGGTTCACGCCGTGCTCATTGATCAGCACCTCCTTCATGCGCTCGGCCATACAGCCGATGACACCGATAATCAGGCGTTTCTGACGCTTGAGGCGGTAGGCGTTCAACTGGTTGAGGCGTGAGAATATTTTCTGTTCGGCATTGTCTCTCACCGAACAGGTATTGATGAAAATTGCGTCGGCTTCGTCAAGTTCCTGGGTCGTTTCATAGCCGGCCATCTTCATCACCGTGGCGACGACTTCACTGTCGGCTACATTCATCTGGCAGCCGTAGGTCTCGAGCAAGAGCCGCTTGGTGGCATCACCCTGCCCGTCATATTTCAATTTCATTGCCATGTGCTTAACATCTTCATTTCAAGGTGCAAAATTACGAAAATTTATTGGGGATTCTGATTTTTTGTTTAATTTTGCTTATCTCAAATGAACTAAGGTAAAAAAGATGAAGAGTGACTTAAAGACCAATATCAAGTTTTATCAGGTTTCAAGCCGTTATTATCGCCCTGAAAATGAGATAGAACTGGCATCGCTCACACGATATGAGAAAGTGCCAGCTACAGTCATGGAGAGCGCCGAGTTGGGAGCCCGCGAGGCCGCGCTCGATGTGGCACGCGTCATCAACGAGTGTGTCGAGACAAGAGGGCGTTGCGTCATCGGTTTCGGTGCAGGCCGTTATGTGTTTAAGGTCTATGATGAGTTGGTGAAGCTTTACTTTGCCGACAAAGTGAGTTTTGCCGATGTGATCGCCTTTAATCTGAGCGAACTCAGCACAACCGATGACCAGGAGTTGAGCCTGCATGCGCTGATCAACGAACACCTGTATGCCAAAGTTGATATCGAGCCAAACCGGATTCATACCCTTAGCCGCCACGATGTCAGCGGGAACGCTCATGGCCTATGCAAATCCTATGAGCGCGAAATCATTGATGCAGGAGGTTTGGACCTCGTGCTGTGTGACCTGACTCCTGATGGCTCACTGGCCTACAATGAACCGGGTTCGGCACGCAGCAGTTCCTGCCGCTTGATGTTACTGGGCAATGAATCACGCACCCGCATCGCCGAGGCGTTCCAGAGCGACACCGCACCCAAGACAGCTGTCACCCTAGGCATCGGCAACATCCTGAGTGCCCACAAGATCATTTGTGTGGCTTGGGAAGAGGATAGCGCTGCAGCACTGTTCAACACCATTGAAGGCAAGATGACTGACCTGGTGCCGGCCTCATTCCTGCAAGTGCATGACGACGTGAGGATTTATGCCGATCTGGATGCCGCTTCACGGTTGACTCGCATCAGCTACCCGTGGAAAGTCACTTCATGTGAGTGGAACGATCACCTGATTCGCCGCGCGATTGTGTGGCTATGTGAGCAGACGGGTAAACCTGTGCTAAAACTCACCAACGAGGATTATAATGATTATGGCTTGAGCGAGCTGGTCGCCTTATATGACTCGGCCTATAATGTCAATATCAAGATATTCAACGACTTGCAACACACCATAACAGGTTGGCCTGGGGGCAAGCCAAACGCCGACGACACTTACCGGCCCGAGCGTATGACCCCCTACCCCAAGCGTGTGCTCATTTTCAGTCCTCATCCCGACGACGCTGTGGTATCGATGGGCGGTACAGTCCGCCGGCTGGTACAACAGGGGCACGACGTGAGCATCGCCTTCCAGACAGATGCCGATGTCGCAGTGAGCGACGACGACCTGATGCGATGCCTGCTGCTGGCCGACCGGCTCACCAAGCATTTTGAAGGTTCCAGTTTCAAGTTTATTGAGGAGACTCTGTCCAAAATCAGCAGCAGCAGCACAACCGATGACGACACCGACAATCTGCGCTATTTCAAGGGTTCCATCATGTTGAGCGAGGCCATGATGGCTTGTCGGCAGATGGGAGTTCCCAAGAGCAACCTGTATGACCTGCGCATGCCGTTCTACATCAATGATCCGCATGGTCAGGGCAAACTCACCGATGCTGATGTCACCGTCATCCAAAATATCATAGAAAAGGTGCGGCCACACCAGATTTTCCTCGACAACGACTTGGTGGACCCGCATGGCACCCATGTGCGTGCCACAGGAGCCGTAATGCATGCCTTAAACAAACTGAAGGACGAGGACTACATGCGCGACTGCCGTGTGTGGATGTACCGCGGGCAGTGGGGGCAATGGGATGTTGACCAAGTGGAAATGGCGGTGCCTATGAGTCCGGAAGAATTTGGGGACAAGCGAGAAGCGATTCTCAAGTTCCATTCACAAATCCATGATGCCCCATTCCGCTCTAGCGCTGATGGCAAACTGCCGTGGCAACGATCCATCGACCGCAACCGTGATCTGGCCGAAAAGTACCAGCAGCTGGGCCTTGCCACCTATGAGGCCATTGAGGCCTTTGTGCAATACCGATTCAGGAATTAATGACTGGTTGTCAAGAACCCGACACTGCACGGGGAAGTTCTATGGAATCGGGAAGCAGCCCGATGCCATAAGGCTCGCCACGGCTGCCGATGATGGTATATTGCTTGGCCAATTCCTTATCGGTAATCACGTTGCGGACACAACGGTTGATGCGTGAAATGGTCTGGTTGAGCGATTCGCTGAACGGATCACACAGGTTATCCACCGACTGCTGGACTCTTGCGTCATTGGCACCAGGCTTGACCATGCTATAGATATCCAAGATTTCGTCGCGGTGATCGGCTATGTTCTTCAGGACGATGCCCCCGTGGCCCTGCTTGCGGTTTTTCATGAACAGGATAAAAAGTGTGCGGCACATGGCGGGCATTTCAATCTCCATCTCGTCATACTCTGGCAAGACAATCTTCATGTCACCGTTAACGAGCAGGCGCCCCGGCTGACCCACAACCACCTTGCCCCGAAGCAATTCGGCCATCAGCTCTTTGGGATCCTCATGATAACGGGCAATGTAGTTGACAATATCCCGCTTGATGCGCTCCAACGCCTTTTTGCGCTGGTCCTCCAACTTCAGTACCTCATCATTCTCCTCCTCTTGCAACAGGTCTCGCTTGGGCGCCGCACGATCGCAACTAACCATTATTGGCGCCGATTGTTCAGCACATATTACTTCTTCATCATCTTCGTCATCGTCCATCATGTCTCGCAGTTTATCCTGGAACTTACTCCATCTACCACGCATACATGACTTCACACGCGTGTGGTCCTGCGGTGCAGCTGAGGCCACTCCGCCGAACACCGAAGAATGCCGGTCATACCGGTAACCAAAGTCGTTCTCATCGATTACAATGTCTCCATCGCCAGCATCGGCAACGCCCATCAGCGCGTCAGCAAAATGCTGTATCGCCTCAAACCATCCGCCTGACCGGTTAATGCGGCTCAACGTCAGACTCACCGTGGCATATTTGCCGATATTGCCCACATTGAACCGCCGGGCAATCATGAGCAAGTCATCACGTCCAGGCTCGTCGATCCACTCTACTTGCAAGGGAGAGACAAATTTCTTAACGACGGCTTCGGGATCATGCATCCCGGGCAGGCTGCGGTCGCTATACAGATAAATGATACCGTACTTGAGGTTTTGAAGATTAGGCTGTTCCATAATGGCGGGATGAAATTAAGATGTATGTAATAAAACAAATGAGCAAGAACCGTGCCAAAAAGCCCGGACTGCCACATTCATTCACGCCTAAAACTTTGTTCGAGCTCCGCTCGAGAACCTTTAGATTGGCGAAGCCAAATTGAGCAAAAATTAATTCTAAATATTGAACAAGACGCGTGTTTAATTTTTTAGATATAATTTTTAATTTCTCGGCCGTTAGGCCGATTAAAACGCTAGGTGAGCGAATGATGTGGCAGTCCCGCTTGGCCAGGGAGGGTCAATCAAAGTACTTGTCCTTGTTGGCATTCTTGATGAGCTCCATACGATCGTCTTCATCGAGATCATCTTCTTGCATCAGGCAGGCCAACTTATCGGTCCACTTGTGGCGGGCTTTGCGCTCCTTGGCAAACATGGCAGCGGTGGCTTGGGGCGTCTTCTCAAACTTGAGGCTGTGTTCGATATGCAGCGAATAGGCCACTTTTTCCACATCGTGGTCGGCGCCGATGTAGGTAAACTGCCAACCCTGCTCCTTGTAGCTCTCGATGAGCGACTTGATAGCAGTGAGACTAAATTCGCGGGAAGCGTTCTCATAGCCGTCGGTGATGATGGTCACCAGAGCCAGCGAACTGATGTCCTGACTCTTCAGGGCATGAACACGGGTGATGGTCGTGCCCACCGCATCATACAGCGGCGTCATGCAGCAGGGACAATAGTCTTTGTCGGTCAGTGTTTTGGCTTCAGCTATGGGCACGTTGTCATAAATGGTGCGCATTTCACAGCCGCAAAAGGCGACGAGGGTGACCATGTGTGTCTGGTCGGGATTCTTTTCCTGGGCACTCCTGATGGAACCGATGGTCTCGTTCACGCCATCGATGGCCTGGCGGGCAATGCTTGACATGGAGCCGCTCTTGTCGAGGATAATCACATTGTAAACAGTAATAGGAGTCTTCATAACAGATAAATAATGAGTTGGTGAATAAATGTTGTGATTCATGGGGCACGTTCCCATTGACACCACAAAATTACACCACATTCCCCCACCCCCTCATTTCCTGCAACCTTGCAGTTTTTCTAAGCCCCCTGTTTTCCTTAAAATGAAGAAAACTGGCTATATTTTTCAAAAAACTGGAAGTTGAAAAGTGAAAAGTGAAAACTTATTATTACTTTTGCAAGTTAAACGATTCTTAACCACAATAATGAAAGTAAAAATCCATCACGAGGGCGAGAATATCCTGTTGATACTGTTCTTGATTATAGTAGCGACAGGTTTCACAGCTTACAGGTTCTTTGATTACAAACCTGTAGCTTGGGTCTTGATAGGGTTGATGGCCATCTTGTTCTTGCTGGTGTTGAACTTCTTCAGGTTGCCGCGCCGCCATTTCAAGGGGGATAACAGCGACGGCACCGCAGTAGTCTCAAGCGTTGACGGCACAGTGGTGGCTCTCGAGGAGGTGTATGAGGACGAATTTCTGCATCGCAATGTCATCCAGCTGTCGGTGTTCATGACCGTCTTCAACGTCCACGCCAACTGGGTTCCCGTCAAGGGTGAAGTGATATACTACAAGCATCACTCGGGCCGTTTCCTGGCCGCCAATCTGCCAAAATCGAGCAGCGACAATGAGCGGTCATCCATCGTCATCCGCACCGCTACGGGCGAGGAAATCCTCGTGCGCCAGATTGCCGGAGCTATCGCCCGCCGCATTGTGACTTACGTCGAACAGGGCGAACAGGTTGACGTCAACGACTTCATCGGCTTTATCAAGTTCGGCTCCAGAGTGGACATTTTCCTGCCCCTTGACACTGAGATCAAGGTTAAACTGGGCGACCGCACTTGGGGCGGAGAAACCCTTGTTGCACGACTCAAAAACAATAAGAAAGCATGATTAAAGCAATTCGCAACAATATTCCCAACGCCATCACTTCGTTGAACCTGTTGTGCGGCTGCCTCGCGTGCATTGCCGCATTCCATTGCTATGACACGATGTGCGGTACCGGCTTCAAGGGATATGAGTGGGCTTTTATTTTCATTGGGCTGGCTGCGGTGGCTGACTTCTGCGATGGCTTGGCTGCGCGCTTGCTCCACGCCGTGAGCAACATCGGTGCGGAACTGGATTCCCTTGCCGACCTGGTGAGTTTCGGCCTCGCTCCCGCACTGGTGCTGTATAACATGATGCTGGGGCAAGGAGCGGGACACTGGGCGCTGATTGCCCTGTTGCTGCCCGTGTTTGGTGCACTGCGTCTAGCACGTTTCAACGTTGACACCAGCCAATCTACAACATTCACAGGCCTGCCCATCCCGGCCAATGCCATCTTCTGGATCGGCTTTACATCATGGTATGCCATCCATAGTCTCCCTCTGTGGGCAGTGCTGATCCTGATTGTCGCGTTGTCGTGGCTGATGGTGTGCAACCTGCGCATGTTCTCGTTAAAAATGCATAACCTGGCATCGCTCAAGCAAAACTGGGCACAATATTTGCAGGTAATTGCTTCAGTAGCTTTCGTCGTGCTGATGGGTCTGCCAGGCCTGGCGGTCACCATCGCCCTCTACGTGCTGCTTTCCATCATAAAAAGAGAAAAATAACAATTAGAATCCAGGGACCTGAGATCCAATGAGTTTTTTACTGTTCATATTGCTCATTCTATTCCTGATGGTGGGAATTCCACTGTTACGGGGCTGGTTTTACATGCAAGGGCTGCGCCGCCGCGTCAACGAGTCCTTCCGCGGACGACAGGAACACGAGCGGCCACGCCGTGATGACGAAGAATACACCGAAACCGGCGAGCGCAAAATCTATGGCAGCTCCGACGGCGAATACACCGACTACGAGGAAGTCAGCGGCACCATCACCGAAGAAACAACCACCAGCGAAGACACCCGCATCATCATCGAAGAACAAATCACCGACGCCGAATACGAAGAAATTCCCTAGTGATCATCTCACTCGGTCACATGCAGTTTGGGCTTATTGTGTCCAATAAGGGTATATTACGGACAATCAGAGGATATCCCTGCCAATGGTTGTGTTCACGACATATTTAGCAAATGCCGTGGGAGACCACTTCTCGTTGTATGCTTTCAGAACATCCTCTTTGGCAACTGGCGGCAGATTCTTGATATCTTGCTTGAACTGTTCCCAATCGACATCATCATTCGGGAGATAGCCCATGTCAACCGTCTCAACAACCTCTTTACCGAAGGGCTGATACCACTTCAGCTGCAATTTATCGGTAATGATGGCTGTACCGCTAATAAAACTTTCAATAAAACGGTTGGGAATACTCAACCGATACCCTGAAATGTTGAGGTTATACTCAAATTGAGCGATAAAGTCACAGAAGTCCTTCAGGGGGACAATGTTTTTATAATGCTTGACTTCCTTTCCGTTAATCAGTTCATGAATCAAGCGCCCATCATATTGGTTGCCCAATTCATTCATCAAGGCGACAGCAGTAGCCCTTTTCTCATTAGGATGAGACGAATTGAACTTTTTCAGCATGGCAATCAAATCGGGCTCCCAGTCCAAATCAAAACCGGTGCTCTTTTTAGAGCCCTTGACCGTATCGGTACTGCCGAAGTATGCCATCATTTTTTTCTCCTTGGCAACCGATTGACTCTCCAGGTACTTCAAGTAGCGCTTCTTCATATCCTTGTACCTGCATCCCCACGCAAGGCGCCTAGGCCCAATCATACCAGGGAAGATTTTATCCCTTAACCTATATACTTCAGAACTAACCCGTCTTGAATAAATGGCATTCTCGTCGTCATTTTTACCAAACTCCACATCCATATAGGGGACTCGGACGGACGGCATTATCTCAAAGCCCTCCTCATCAATCGATTTCGGGCATTGATTCTTGAAATAAACATCACACTCCTTTAACAGCCTCTCGGTAAAAATGAATGGACTGTCCTTGCAATCAACGGTAAATGTCCTTTTCGCCCCATCCATTTCAACCTCGCCAATGAGGTTGTAGCGCGGCACCTTGTCAATATAATAGATCAAACGTCTGAGGACACCAGCTACCCATTTGCTATTATTCCACAACAAAGCAAAACGATCCAACAGAGACACTTTGTATCTCAGTTTGAGTTTCCCTTCTTTTTCAAGCTCATTCAGGCCAAGAAGGAGCCATTGATAATAAGAGAACGTATCAACGGGCAATTGGTTTATCGTAACTGTTATCATTTCTTTCTGCATTGAATAATGGATATCGTTCCCCCTATGTGGTTATTACCATTTTGCGCTCTTTCTTCACCTTATATTTAATCACCCGATAAAAAGCGTATCCCACAGGAAGCATCAACAGGGTGGACAATTTACAAGGAGAATCCGAGATGATATCATATTGCTTGGCTATCAGTTTGCTTGAAATATAGTGGACGCAATATTTAAATCTCTTCAAGAGCTTCGGTTTGGACGACAAGACCAGTTTGCGGTCATACATAAATCCCTTGGGGTTTCTCCAATACTGCTTCCACATGTTGAGGCTTGAGCCATCTTGCTGATACTCCACAATCACGAGGGGTTCATTCAAGGTCAGCACTTCATAATCCTGGTCAATCATGAAATACTTTGAAGCAAGGCTAACGTATTTCTCTCCTGCAAAGAGGGGATATTCCGGGTACTTCTTGATGACATCGGTTCGGTAAACGAGTTTCTTGTCGCCTTTTCCTCCTTGATCATAGTATTCTGTCATATTCACGCTGGGTTGAGAAAATGCCGTGCCTATGATCTTGCCATCTTCGGTCATATCCAACCCAACCAAACCCGCATATTCCTGAGAACCGTTTTTCTGCCAAAACTCAAGTATCTTAGCAACGGCATCATCGGGCATCCAGTCATCACTGTCAATACATGTATTCAATTCTGTCGTGATATTGCGGTATGCCGCATTATGGGCACCATGCATACCTTGATTCTCCTGATACACATACTTGATATCAATGATTTTTTCTTCAATCCACGATGAAACGACTTCTCGAGTGTTGTCGGTTGAGCCATCATCCACAATCAGCCATACAAAATCCTGGCATGACTGACGGCACAGACTTTTGTAAGTCCGTTCAAGTGTATGGGCCCTATTATAGGCTGGAGTGAATACTGTCAGTGTTTTCATTCTATTGGAGGTTACAGTTTCAGGTCGTCCTCGCTTTTGGGTTGAGGGGGATAGTCGATTGTGTAGTGGAGGCCGCGGGATTCCTTGCGGTCCTTGGCCTGGCGGGTGATGAGGTAAGCCACGTTGATGATATTACGCAGCTCGCAGATGCGGCGCGACACCTTGCTGGTCTTGAAGAGTTTCTCGGTCTCTTCATACAGGATATCCAGACGGTTCCAGGCGCGGTCCAAGCGCAGGTCACTGCGCACAATGCCCACGTAGGTCGCCATAATCTCGCCCACCTCTTTCTCACTCTGGCTGATGAGCACCATTTCCTCGGGATGGGTTGTACCCGCATCATCCCAAGCTGGGATGTCTTCACGCCAGCTGTACTCGTTGCGGTGCTCGATGGCATGTCGAGCCGCTGCGTCGGCATATACTACAGCCTCAATCAACGAGTTGCTGGCCAAGCGGTTGCCGCCGTGCAATCCCGTACACGAACATTCGCCCACAGCATACAGGCGCTTAATGCTTGAGCAAGCGTCCAGATCGACCTTGATGCCGCCACACAAATAGTGCGCAGCTGGAACGACCGGAATGTATTCCTTAGTGATGTCTATGCCCAAATCCAGACAGTGCTTGTAAATGTTGGGGAAGTGGTGCTTGGTCTCCTCAGCATCCTTGTGGGTCACATCCAGGAAGACGTGATCCTCGCCTCGCTGTTTCATCTCGTTGTCGATGGCGCGAGCCACCACATCGCGCGGTGCCAGCGACAAGCGCGGGTCATACTTCTGCATGAACTCCTCGCCACCCAGGTTGCGCAAAACACCACCATAACCACGCATGGCTTCGGTAATCAGGAATGCGGGGCGGTCGCCAGGATGATACAGTGCCGTGGGATGGAACTGCACAAATTCCATGTCTTGCACGGTTCCCTTGGCACGATAAACCATCGCAATGCCATCGCCAGTGGCCACCAAGGGATTGGTCGTGGTGCGATAGACTGAGCCGATGCCACCCGTGGCCATAAGGGTCACACGCGACAAGAAGGTATCCACCTCACCCGTGGACTGGTTAAGTACATAGGCGCCATAGCACTCGATGCCCGGAGTGCGGCGGGTGACTATTTTGCCTAAATGGTGCTGCGTGAGGATTTCCACGGCAAAGTGGTCCTCATAAATGTCGATGTTGGGATTGGCCTTCACCGTCTCGATGAGCGAAACCTGGATTTCGTGGCCCGTATTGTCAGCATGGTGCAAGATGCGGAACTCGCTGTGTCCGCCCTCGCGGTGCAGGTCAAACTCACCCTTTTCGTTCCGGTCAAAGTCCACACCCCAACCCAGCAATTCCTGTATCTGTGCAGGCGCCTCGGTAACAACCTTCTTCACGGCCTCTGGGTCGCTCAGCCAGTCACCAGCCACCATTGTGTCGTGGATGTGCTTATCAAAGTTATCCACCTCCAGGTTGGTCACCGTGGCGACACCACCCTGAGCCAGGTCGGTGTTGGCCTCTTCCATCTTGGACTTGCACACAAGTGCTACAGTCCCTGTCTTTGCCACCTTGAGGGCAAAACTCATACCAGCTACACCAGAGCCGATAATGAGATAATCATATTTGCGTACCATTTCAGTAGTCAGTTTTCTTATGTCTTTTGGTCTAGAATAACTAGAACTAAATCACTCTTTCTCTCCGTAAAGGAGATCGCCGCAGTCGCCCAGTCCAGGCACGATGTAGCTGTGCTCGTTGAGCTCGTCGTCAATGTCACAGGTCCACAATGTGGTCTTGTCATCGGGCAGGTGCTTTCGCACAACTTCAATCGCTTGGGGCGTAGCCACAACACTTGCCACATGGATGTGGGCGGGATGGCCCTTTGTCGCCAAGGCTTGGTAAGCCAGTTCCATCGACGAACCGGTGGCGAGCATCGGGTCGGCAATGACCAACGTCTTGCCGTCAAGGCGCGGGCTGGCGATATACTCGATGTGAACCACAAAGTCATCAGTCTTGGGGAAGTACTTCCTGTAGGCCGAAACAAAGGCGTTTTCAGCGCCGTCAAAGTAGCTCAGGAAACCCTCATGAAACGGAAGTCCGGCACGCAAGAGAGTTGCAAGCACCACGTGGTCGGCCAACACATTGCACTGCTTCACACCCAACGGAGTGGTCACCCCAACGGTACTGTACTGAAGTTTCTTGGAGATTTCATAGGCCATAATTTGACCCAAGCGCTGGATGTTGGCGCGGAAACGCAGGCGTTCCTGCTGCAAATCCTTATTGCGGATTTCACTCATGAACTGTCCCACGAGCGAGTTTTGGTCACACAGATTGATAATATCCATTTGGTCGATTTATTATTTAGTGGTTAAATATTCCTGTAATAGCCGCTTGGCGTTATCACGGTCCATCGTGAGTTGCTTCTTAAGCTCCTCAAGGCCGCACATCTTGAATTCCAAGCGCAAAAAACTAATGAACTCCAATGAGATGTCCGCTCCATAGATATCACCCTCAAAGTCAAAAAGGTTGACCTCTATGCTCAGTCTGTCGCCATTGTCCAGGGTGGGTCGCTTGCCGATATTGGCCATACCCTGCAGTTGCTGGCCATGAACATTGGCCAGCACGGCATAAGCACCGTTATGAGGCAGCAACACATCGGGGGCCATTTCGCCAACATTAGCGGTAGGGAAGCCCAATCCTCGTCCATTATGAAAACCATGTACCACCTTGCCCGAAATGACATGAGGCCGTCCCATGCAGTGCATTGCATCCACGACACGGCCAGCGGCGATGAGACCACGGACGATGGTAGAACTCACAGGGGCATATTGCCCTAGATACTCGGGGGCCTTAACAACCTTAACACCGAGACTCTCGCCATGACGGCAGTAATCAGCGAAAGATCCTCCCCTATTGTGCCCGAAGTGGTGGTTATAACCGGCGACAAGTACATCCACGCCATAGCGGTCCCTTAACAGCTCTATGAATTGCGACGAATCCAGTTGAGCCAATTCAGGGGTAAAATCAAGAGTCAATAACAGATCGGGGTTAAGGGCTTCAAGATGCTTGAGCCTGTCGCCCGTCGGCATGATGAGATAAAAGGGCTCATCGGGATGAAGGACTTGGCGGGGGTGACGCAGAAATGTAATGACCAATGACTGTTTGCCAAGTGTATCAGCCTGGCGTTTAAGGAAATCGACCAATGTGGCATGTCCCAGGTGAACCCCATCGAACATACCAATTGTTGCGACTGTGCTACCCAACGGCAAACGGTCGTTTTCGTTCAAAATCCTCATTCCAGTCCTTATCTTCGAGTTCTATACAAACCCTCTAAACCCGGCATCACTTGTCAATGTGCTCTTTCAAGATGCGCATCGTGTCGTTGCACAAACGGATGAACATCTCACGGTTCTTGAGCATCGTCGAAGTCTTCACCTGCCTATCGGCACCCGAGAACAGGTAACCCGTCTCCTTGCTCTCCAAAGCACGGAAAGTGGGCACTACACCAGCCTCAGGACTGGGAATGTTGCGGCTCAGATAATCGGGCACGCGGTCCATCCAACGCGACATGGCGAGGGCTCCGCTCTTCAGCAGGCCAGGATTCACACAATTCACCGACACGCGGCGTGTCTTCATCACGCTCGACATGTAGATGGAGAACAGCGTGAGGGCCAACTTACTCTGGGCGTAGGCACCCCAAGGTGTAAAGTGAGACACGGCAGGGAACTCGTAAGGTAACGACACAAAACGCCGCGACACGCTCGTGGACAGGACAATGTGGCCTTCTTCCTCGATAAGGGGATAGACCTGCATCGACAAGAGCACAGTACTCAGATAGTTCACTTGTACTGCATGCTCAAATCCGTCCTCCGATATTTCGCTGCGACGGGGCAGCAAACCGGCGTTGTTGATGAGTGCAGCAACGGGGCGGTTCAACTCACGCAAGCGGCGCACAAAATCATTTACCAGCGCAAAGGAGTTCAAGTCCAATTGCATACAAGTGATATCGTTATTGCGGGTCACCTTACGCAACTGGGTGGCATAGTTCTCAGCCTTGGCAATATCACGGCTGGCCAGCAACACGGCCTTGCCTTGCTCAGCGAGCTTGCGGGTAATCACGCTACCCATGCTGTCGGTCGAGCCTGTCACAATATACAAGGGCTTCACGTCAGCTGTCGGCACTTTATCGTTATCGGTCATCATACTCATAGTTTTTAGAACGGTTCATTTCTTTCTAACCTGCAAAGATACATAAAGTTTTTAGTTTTCTCTTTCTGTTCCCTAGTTTTTAGTTCGAGAAATGCTTAATTGCATCCAAATGGCTTATTTTGTCTGCTGGGAAATAAGGAATGGGTGCTATTGTCCCGATTACAGAATAATCCCATTTGGCTATAATCATAAGTTTTGGTAACTTTGCCACATTAAAACCCTGTTTTACTAAGATGATTGACGGATATGTAACTGTTATTGGGGGCGTTAATATGGACATCGCGGCGGCGTTGACCGCACCGTTCGTCGCTGCCGATTCGGTGCCTGGACAGGTAACGCTAGGATGCGGTGGTGTAGCACGCAACATCGCACACAACCTGCGGCTTATGGGGCACGAGGTGAAATTTGTGAGCGTGTTCGGTGGCGAGACATTCGGCGAGATGTGCTGGCACGAGTGCCAAGCCATCGGGCTTGACCTCACGCTGAGTGAACGCTGTGAGGGGATGCGCAACGGCCTGTACCTGTGCGTCAATGACCAGACTGGCGACATGATTGCCGCTGTGGCCGACACCGACATCATCTCCCGCATCACGCCCGCATTCCTTGAGGCGCGTATTGAAGACATCAATAAATCGGCCCTTGTGATTGCCGATACCAATATTTCCATTGAGGCCTTGCGATACCTCATCGACCACTGCAAGGTGCCCATTATTGTCGATGCCGTGAGCACGGCCAAAGCTCCCCGCATCATCAAGGCGTTGCAGCAGAGCCAAACTAAACGCTTGTATGCCTTGAAGTTGAACAAGCAAGAAGCATTGTCCGCAACCCGTTGTGAGACTGAAAAAGATGCAGCCGACCAGCTCACCTCAATGGGATTCAACCAGGTATATATCACCCTCGGTAGTAACGGTGTGCATTGCAGCGACAGCACACGGCACGAACACCTCAAAGCCGTTCCTTCCCGTGTCATCAATACCACCGGAGCAGGTGACGCCTTTATTGCCGGCGTGGCACATGCCCTGCTGGAAAAAACCCCTTTCCCCGACTGCGCACAAACCGGGCTGAAAGCTGCTCACGCTACCCTTCTATCTCTCCAGACCGTCAATCCCGACATCAACAATTATCTCTAGACAATAGTAACCATACTTAAAACTGACAACTAAAAACTTAAAACTGACAACTAAAATGAACAAATACTTATCCATCTCATCCGAAGTGCAGCAGGCACTTAACGAGGGCCGCCCTGTGGTTGCCCTTGAATCCACCATCATCTCACATGGCATGCCCTATCCCCATAATGTGGAAACAGCCTTAAAAGTCGAGCAGACCATTAGAGACAACGGCGCTGTTCCCGCTACAATCGCTATCATCGGCGGTAAACTCAAAGCGGGTTGCACTCCCGATGAAATCGAATACTTGGGCAAAAAAGGCCAGGCAGTAACCAAGGCTTCGCGCCGAGACCTGCCCGTGCTCATCGCCCGCGGCCAGGACGGTGCCACCACCGTGACCACGACTATGATTATCGCTGCTATGGCCGGCATACGCGTGTTTGCAACAGGCGGCATCGGAGGTGTACACCGTGGCGCCGAGACCACGATGGACATCAGTGCCGATCTTGAAGAGCTGGCCATGACGCCCGTAATGGTCATCTGTGCCGGTGCCAAGTCCATCCTTGACTTGGGACTCACACTAGAATACCTGGAAACCAAGGGTGTGCCTGTCATCGGTTACGGCACCGAAGAGTTGCCCGCCTTCTATACCCGCCACAGCGGCTTCAAGGTGGATTACCGCATCGACACCCCCGAGGATCTCGCCGCTGCCTTCAAGGCAAAAATCGAGATGGGCCTGCAGGGCGGTATGCTCGTCACCAACCCCATTCCAGAAGAGTATTCAATGCCGGCCGATGTCATCAACAAGGCCATAGATGAAGCCATTGCCGAGGCCAACCGCTTGGGCATCCGCGGCAAGGAAACCACTCCATTCCTGCTTGCCAAGGTCAAGGACCTCACGGGCGGTGACAGTCTGGCCAGCAACATCCAGCTTGTACTCAACAACGCCCGTCTGGCCGCCCGCACCGCTGCTGCCCTAATGCGTAATTGAACTTTTTTTCAAAAAGAGACCTCTAGTTGAACTAAAATAGGTATCTTTGCCATTTAAAATTAAACGAAGTTTAATCTAATCAAAAATAGACGATAGAATTATGAGATGTCAACATTGCGGACACGAGGTACCCGATGGTTCAGTTTTCTGCAACCATTGCGGTTACCGCATGAGTAATGAGGTTACATGCAGTTATTGTCATCAGCCCATGCCTTCAACGTCGGTGTTTTGCCCCAACTGCGGCAAGGCGGTTGACAATGCGATGAACATTGCCAGCAAGGAGACGACGGCAGCAACTCCCAAGCCCCAATATCAAGGACAAACCTATAATGAACAGCGGGCACAGGCTCAACGCCAAGCTCAACGTCAGGCCAATGCATGGCAGCAGCCCACCACCCAGCAGGACGAGGAAGAAGATGAAGACAATGGCAACGATCGCCGCTCTAACTACAACCGTAATCTGATTATCGGTATTATTGCAGCCGCCCTGCTTATCGGCTTATTGAGCATGATGCGCCACTGCAACAGCCAGGAGAACGACCGTCTGGCCGAGCGTGCCGACAGTGCAGCCCTTATTGCCGACAGCAGCCAGGATGCCATCCAAGTACTGAGCGCTGAACTCAGCCGCAATAACATGACCGAAGACAAGGCCTATACAGGCTGCGCCATTCGTTTTGCCAGCACCGACCCCGACACTCCCGAACGCATCGTGGGTGTTACCTATAAGGACGATACTGACCGCCCGTTTATCAAGGTCTATAACCTGACCCGTGACGGGGCACAATGGAAGACCGAATTGGGCCAAACCAAATATTTTGACGGCCGCAGCATCATCATGGACAACAGCTCGCTCATCGCCGACGCGATGAACGTGCCCCGCGCCGTGACCGTCGATGGAAAGCAGTGCCTCTACTTCGCTTTCCTTAACCACCTCAAGGGTGCAGGTGAGGGCAATAACGGCCGTGTGACACTGTGCCTGTATGATGTAGAAGGCAAGAAGTTGACGACGTTGACCTATGACGGTACCATCCGCTCACGCACCGATGGCCGCCAGTATGTTTATAGCCGTGGCCCGCTTGAGAGCACGGGCAGCAGCGAGAGACGTTTCCTGCAACAAGAGGCCGCCAGCATCGGTGCCATCCACTTGGCTACCCAAGAAGAAATTGATGCCGAAGAAGAGGCTAAGGCCAAAGAAGAAGAGGAAAAAGCACTGGCTGGCGAAGAGAATGCTGATGCCAAGTGGGATCACGACAATGCTGAAAACATGGACAAGCTCAAAGAGGGTGAGGAAGTGAAGATGAAACCCACCCAGTATGACAAGCCCATCATCAACATGAAGGAAATCAAGGACAAGTTGGAGAATGACCGCTATCTTGTATTCCTCGACACTAAAGGTTCGGTTGTCGGATTCAACAAGAACACGCGCAAGTATTTCACCATCTACGCCGGCAAGAGCGGGGCAGCATCAGGCATCAGTCTGAATGGTGACAACAGCGTGCTCATCAAGACCCCTAACGGCTCCATCACCTACGACCTGGTGCATGACAAAGCTAAAACAGCCAACTGATAAATCCATCGACCGATGACTCCTGAACGACGTTATTATTTCTGGTTTTTCCTGAAACTGAACATCATCCTGGTAGCTCTGCTTGCCTTGTTGTGGTGGCTCAATAATACCGTTTATGCGGGATAACGTAACCTAAATAACCAGACTAATCATGGCTATAGAAGTAAGAGAAATCCAACCCACGAAGCGCAACCTGCTCAAGTTTGTGCATTTTCCCATCGACACCCTCTACCGCGACAGTGAATTCTTTGTTCCGCCACTGGTAACCGACGAGCTGAACACGTTGATGCCTGACAAGAATCCGGCCTTCGACTTCTGCGAAGCCGTTTACTTCCTTGCTTACCGTGACAGCAAGATCGTTGGTCGCGTGGCAGGTATCATCAACCATGTGTGCAACGAGCGTTCGGGCAAGAAGGAAGCGCGCTTCAGCTATATCGACTTTATCGATGATGCCGAGGTGGTTGACGCCCTGATCGAGGCCGTGACCCGTTGGGGCAAGAGCAAGGGCATGGAACACTTGACAGGTCCGCTGAGCTTCACCGACATGGATCCCGAGGGCATGCTCATCGAGGGCTTTGACCGCGTGGGCACCAGCGGAGGCATTTATAACTATCCCTACTACCCCAAGCACATGGAGCGTCTGGGGTTCGTCAAGGACGCGGACTGGATAGAGTTGCTGATCACTATTCCCAAAGAAATCCCCGAGAAGATGCAACGCATCTCCGACCTCGTCTCCAAGCGCTACAATCTAGAGACCATCAAATACACCAGCCGCAAGAAACTCGTTGCCGACTATGGCGACGCCATCTTCAAACTGATTAATGTGGCCTATGACGAGATTTTCGGCTACTCGCCCCTGTCCGACAAGCAGATCAAGCACTACATCAAGATGTATCTGCCCTTCCTGCCCCTGAACGACTTAGCCATGGCCATTGAGAAGGACACGCGTGAACTGATTGCCGTGGGCATTTCCATCCCCTCGATGGCACGCGCGCTCATCAAGAACCGCGGACGTCTCTTCCCCATGGGTTGGAAGCCCCTGCTGCACGCCTTCAAGCACAACGACGTAGTGGACTTGATGCTCATCGCTGTCAAGCCCGAATATCAGAACAAGGGCGTGAACTCGCTGCTGTTCACCGACCTGATTCCCTGTTTCAACGAGTACGGCTACAAGGTAGCCGAGAGCAACCGCGAGCTGGAGCTTAACTCCAAGGTGCTAAAGCAATGGGAATACTTCGAAACTGACCAGCACAAGCGCCGCCGCGCCTATACCAAAGAAATCTAGATGATCTAACCTAGTAGAAACCAAATTATAATAACCACAATATTATTATGAACAATTCAATTCAAGTCATCAGCAAATATGCCCTCGACGGCAAGACCGCCGATCGTGCCCAAACCTTGCGTGCCAGTGCTCTGGCAGCCAAATTGACGCTCGAAAGCGGAAGTGGCCAGGGCAATGATTTCCTGGGGTGGCTCCACCTGCCCAGCAGTATCGACGAGCAGCAGCTCAGTGCCATCGAGAAGAGCGCAGCCCAACTGCGCAGCGAGTGCGAGTATGTCATCTCCATCGGCATCGGCGGCAGTTATCTGGGCGCTAAGGCCGTCATCGAGGCCCTAAGTGACCACTTTGCCGCCTACAAGAGCTGCAAGGGTCCCAAGGTCCTGTTTGCTGGAAGCAATATCGGTGAGGACTATCTGTATGACATGATGGATCTCGTGCGCGGACACAAGTTCGGCATCATCGTCATCTCCAAGTCCGGAACGACAACCGAGCCTGGCATCGCCTTCCGTCTGTTCAAGGATATGCTCGAGAAACAGGAGGGTAAGGAATTTGCTCAGCGTAACATTATCGCCGTAACCGACGCCCGTCGCGGTGCCCTGCGTGGCCTTGCCACCCAAGAGGGCTATGCTACCTATGTCATCCCCGACAACGTGGGAGGCCGTTTCTCGGTGCTCACGCCTGTAGGTCTGTTGCCCATCGCGGTAGCTGGCTTTGACATCCGTGCCCTCGTGGCTGGAGCCGTCGAGATGGAAAAGGAGGGTGACGACATCATTCTCGATTACGCTATCACCCGCAATGCCCTGTACCAGAGTGGCAAGAAGATCGAAATTCTGGCCAACTTCACCCCGCGCCTGCACTTTATCGCTGAGTGGTGGAAACAGCTCTACGGTGAGAGCGAGGGCAAGAGCCACAAGGGTATCTTCCCGGCCAGCGTCGATTTCACGACCGACTTGCACAGCATGGGACAGATGATTCAGGACGGAGAACGCACACTGTTCGAAACCGTGCTGAGCGTGGGCGATCAGGACCACGAGGTCATCATTCCCAGTGACGATGACGACTTGGACGGTCTTAACTATATTGCCGGCAAGAACGTGGACTACGTCAACAAGATGGCTGAGCTGGGTACCCGTCTGGCTCACATGGACGGTGGCGTGCCCAATCTGATCATCACCATGCCCAAGGTCAATGAGCGCTATCTTGGCCAGCTCATCTACTTCTTTGAGAAGGCTTGCGGCATCAGCGGCTACATGCTGGGTGTAAACCCGTTTGACCAGCCTGGTGTGGAGGATTACAAGCGCAACATGTTTGCCCTGCTGAACAAGCCTGGCTACGAACAGCAGAGTGCAGCCATCCAAGCAAGGCTCAAGAAATAACAACACATACTACCAGAGACTAGTGACCAGAAACTATAGACTAGTGACTAGTGACTAAAAATTTATAACTAATAATATGATTTATCCGATTCTTTCGGCCGAGGAAGCCGCCGAATTTGTACAAAATGGCTTCTCCGTAGGCGTTTCGGGCTTTACTTCACCCGGTTGTCCTCAAGCAGTACCTGTTGCCATCGCCGAGCGCGCCAAACGCGAGCATGAGGCAGGTCGTGAATTTAAGATCAACCTTTTCAGTGGCGCTTCGACCAGCGACCACATCGACGGCGAGTTGACCCGCGCCGACGCCCTCAACTTCCGCACACCTTACCAGTCACACCCCGACATGCGCAAGGCCATCAATGCCAATGCCATCCACTATAACGACCGCCACCTGAGTGAGCTGGCCCAGGAGTTCCGCTATGGCTTCTACGGCAAGATGGACATCGCCATCGTTGAGGCTCAGAGCATCACCGACGACGGTGAGCTCGTGCTGGGCACCTCGATGGGTAACACCGCCACCTGGCTCAAGATGGCCGACAAGGTGATTGTCGAGGTCAATGACCAGATTCCCGAGACCATCCTCGGCATGCACGACGTTTACACACCGCTCGACCCGCCTTGCCGCCGCGAGATTCCCATCTATACACCTCACGACCGTGTGGGTACTCCCACCGCCCATGTTGACCCCAAGAAGGTGCTGGGCGTTGTCAAAACCTCGCTGCCCATCAGCAAAGAGGGTGCTTTTACCCCTGTTGATGACGTGACCGCTGCCATCGGCCGCAACGTGTGCGCTTTCCTCGTTAACGAGCTCAAGCAAGGCCGCATCCCCAAGGAGTTCTTGCCCCTGCAAAGTGGTGTGGGCAACATCGCCAATGCCGTGCTCGACGCCCTGGACAAGAGCGACGATATTCCCCCGTTCGAGATGTACACCGAGGTGATTCAGGACAGCGTTCTCGAGTTGCTCGAGAGCGGCAAGTGTAAGTTTGCCAGCACCTGCTCGATGACCTTCTCCAGCGGTGCCATGACCGAGTTCTTTGAGAAGGGCGAGGCCCTGCACGGCAAGGTGCTCATGCGTCCCAGCGAGATCAGCAACAACCCCGAGGTGGTTCGCCGTCTGGGCGTCATCACGATGAACACCGCCATCGAGGCCGACATCTATGGCCACATCAACTCGACCCACGTCAGCGGTACACGCCTGATGAACGGTGTCGGCGGTTCGGGCGACTTCACCCGCAATGCCTACATCAGCATCTTCCTGTGCCCGTCGATCAAGAAGGACGACTGCATCAGCACCATCGTGCCCATGGTTTCCTATCCCGACCACAACCCGCACTCGGTAGATATCATCATCACCGACCAGGGTATCGCCGACCTGCGCGGCAAGGATCCCGTACAGAGTGCTCATGAAATCATCGAGAAGGCTGCACATCCCGTTTATCGTCCCCTGTTACGTGAGTATCTTAGCCTCGCCAAGAAGGGTCACGTGATGATGAACCCCGACATCGCCTTCGCCATGCACAGCACACTGATTCACGACGGCGACATGCGCAAGACCGACTTCGCCAAGTTCATGAAGTAAT
>CAMYUW010000033.1 GCA_947302275.1 uncultured Prevotellaceae bacterium | reverse complement strand
GGCTGTCGGCCTCGGTGAACGGGGTGGCCTTGTACTGGATGCAGAGCATCGTCAGATCCTCGCTGCCCGTGTTCTTCAACGCGCGCTTGCCGTTGGGAGATACGCGGATCACGCTGCCCTCGGTTACGGGGAAAATCTCACCATCGACCTGGTACTGGCCCTCGCCACGCAGGATAAAGTAAAGTTCCTCGTGGGTCTTGTGGGTGTGCAGGAAACCGCTGTCCTGTCCAGGAACGAGCGTCTGGAAAGAGAACTCGCTGGCAGCTGCGCCGACGGCCTGTCCGCCGAAGACCTTGCCCTGAATCGTGAAGTCCGGACCCATGGGCAACTCGTGTTCAATAATCTCGCTGATGCGGCCAACGTTGATGGCGGCATAATTTGCACCCTGTGCAATCTTTTCAATCTGTTTCATTGTGTAGTAAATGTAATTAATGGTTTTTATTGGATGAATATTTCTTACGGTCGTTCAAGATGTCGGCCAGATTGGCCAGTGCCCACTCAATCAGGCTGTTGATGTGCGGCATGAGTGACTTGCCGCGCTCGGTGATGCAGTACTCCACCCGTGGCGGAATCTCGGCATAGGCCTGCCTCAATACCAATCCGTCGGCTTCCAGATTGCGCAGCGCTACGGTGAGCATCTTCTGCGAGATGTCAGGGATGGCTGCGCAGATGTCTGAATACCGCATCGCTGTGTCCTTCCCGTCGAGCGTGTACAGTATCAGCATCGACCAGCGGTCACTGATGCGCGACAGGATATTGCGTATCGGGCAATCAGGAAAGTATGGATCAACTATAATGTCTCGTAACATATTTCGTTCTGATTATCAGTTATACTAACTTTTCTCTCGTTTCGGTTGCAAAGTTACTATCGTTGGTTGACATGACAATGAACCGCCCGAAATGTTCGCTACGCACTTTGATGTTAGAATTGGACAAATCAGCGCATTACCAAACTCACTTTTATGTTTTGTTAAGATTACAGCGCCTCACCAGATGGAAAAACCAGATTATATATCTCCTCTGGTTGTTAGATCAAGAATTATTACTAAATTTGCGGTCAAAGAAGCTATTAATCCTGCGCAAAAGCCATGTGCCGCGCGCAAAAACTTGTGCAAACCGAATGATGGCGTGTCATAATTAGCACCTAGAACTTTGATCGGCCATGTGGCCGAGAAATTAAACAAGATAGTATTTTTATTTGATTTTATTAATATTTTTGCTTAATTTCTCGCGCGAAGCTCGACATAAAATGCAACGAATGAATTATGACACACCGTCTAAGGTGCAGCCAAGTTAATTTAAACCATTTCACAACAATATGAAAACATTCTTTACACTTGCTCTGGCAATAGGCCTCGCCTTTGCTGGCTCAGCACAAGACCGTTCCCAAGGAGGCATTAGTCCTGACATGATGCGCCAAATCGTCGCCAAATCGGCAACCCAGCAAAACAAGGCCATAAGCAATGCCATGGCGACAAATGCCATCGACGATCTTGCCAGGAACTACCGCAACAACAAGATTACTGACACTCACTTCAGTATCGAGACGCCTAAGCAATCGATCCACAACCAACGATCGAGCGGGCGCTGCTGGATGTACTCCAGTTTTAACGTGCTGCGTGCCAACTTTGCACGTCGTCACGCCGACTCCATCGCCGTGGAGTTCTCTCACGACTACCTTTTTTTCTACGACCAGCTTGAGAAGGCCAACCTCATGCTGCAAGGCGTGATCGACTGCGCCGACAAGCCCATTGATGACACGCGCGTGCAGTTCTTCTTCCACCATCCCATGAACGACGGCGGCACTTTCTGCGGCGCGGCCGACCTTGCTGAGAAATACGGCCTCGTGCCTGTTGAGGTACAGCCCGAGACCTACTCGGCTGAGCGCACCTCACGCATGAGCCAACTCGTCGCATCAAAACTGCGTGAATTCGGATTGGAACTGCGGCAGATGGTCGCTGACAAGAAGAGTAAAAAGGCCATCAACCAGCGCAAGACCGAGATGCTCGGCACCATCTATTCCATGCTCTCGCTCACACTGGGCGAGCCCATCAAATCGTTCACCTACGCTTTCCGCGACAAGAACGGCAAAGCCGTGAGCCCAGCACGCACCTACACCCCGCTGGAATTCTATCGCGAGACGGTAGGCGGCCCCATCAACGGCACCTTCATCATGGCAATGAACGATCCTCGCAGAGAATACTACAAGACCTACGAAGTGGAATATGACCGTCACACCTACGACGGACACAACTGGCGCTACGTCAACCTCCCCATGGAGGACATAGCTGCCATGGCTATCGCTTCGCTCAAGGATTCCACCAAGCTCTATGCCAGCTTTGACGTGGGCAAACAGCTCAACCGCGACAACGGATACCTTGCACTAGACAATTTTGACTATGCTACCCTGTTCGGCACCACATTCCCCATGGACAAGGCCCAACGCATTGCCACATTTGACAGCGGTTCAACGCACGCTATGACACTCTGCGCCGTTGATCTTGATGCGGACGGCAACCCCGTCAAGTGGAAAGTGGAGAACTCTTGGGGTGGTGATAGCGGACACAAGGGATACATCATCATGACCAACGACTGGTTCAACGAGTACTCCTTCCGTCTAGTCGTGGACAAGAAATATGTGCCGCAAAACATCCTCAAGGCCGCCGAAACCAAGCCCATAATGGTTATGCCCGAAGATCCCCTCTTCGGCACCGACGACTAACCATCAACCGATATTTCGACGTTAAACTCCTGCCGCTAACAGTAACGGCAGGAGTTATTCCATTTAGAATGCCCCTATAAACTCTAAACTGCGAGCACAGCTACCATCAAGGCGGATGCAAAAAAACAATCTAATCCCCTTAATCCGCCGACAGAAAAAAGAACGCTATACTTTTTTAAACTGAATCGCAGAGCAGGACTTATTAGAATTTCCACAATGACCAGTGTACGCCTATTCCCGCATAAGGAACCACCTTACCTTCAGTCGTCACGCCTACACCGATTTCAGGACCAACGCCGAAATGTTTTGACTTCTTCTGCACTTTGCTTGGGATAGTGAATCCGGTGAACTCGTCAAACTTAACATACGGGTTCTTTGATTTGATGTACACTTTATTGTCCTTATCGGTGACAACAGTATAGTCAAATCTTGTAACATCCTTTGTGATTGCCATTGACAGTGATTCATCGGCATAATTCACATTTCCTTCCAAGTCACGCCATTCATCATTGAATGCAAAATTATGATTAAACCCGTTTTTAATCGTATCATATTGAACCACATAAGTCGTATCATGCAGCACATTGACGATTTCACCGCTGAACTGGGTCGCTGCGGTCACGTTTTTAAGTTTCACAAGGTTCTTCAAGTCCTGGACTTCATTGTATAATTCTTCATTCAACTGACGCAATTCTTTGAGGTCCTCAATCTCAAAAACTTGTTTCTCACCGACCATTTCGCCCGACTTGCTCTTGTAATACTTGATACTGTCGGTCAACGCCTTTATATTGTTTTGATATCGGCTTTTGTCCTCATTACATGAACGCGCAGCAGATGCCAACGCGCCAAGCAGCGCCAATATTACAACAATAGAAACCACATCCCGTGTCCTTAATTTTTTAAGGCCAGATATGCATTTATCCAATATCTGTTTCATGTTTCCTTTCATAATTAAACCGTTTGATGTTATTTTGCTTTTGCAAAAATACATGGATTAATTTGATTTTGCAATTAAATTCCACAAAAACCTTAATAAATGTTGAAAAAAAGATGATAAAAACACTTATCTTCGCTTTCACAGTGCATAACAAGAGGCTGTGTCATAGTTACACCCATAAAGGTAATATGTTATACTTTGTCAAACCATCAAAAGGTTATGGACTTTGATTCCATAGGGCACAAAAAGCCGCCCCACATGAGGACGGCTTATCTGCGTAAATGCGAAAGGAGGTGAATCAAGTATGGGCTCACTTGATTCTGCCAACGGGCATGATTAATGCACCAGAATTAAATCTATTAGGGCTGTGACGTCAGACACATTGATGTCACCGTCGCTGTCCACATCGGCAGCCGAGGTGCTAAACGGCGAAGGAGCAGCGCCCAGGAGATAATCAATCAGCGTTGTCACGTCTACAATATTCACATCACCATCTTCGTTCACATCGCCCAGGGTGAAAGAAATGCTGACAGTGAAGTGGTGAGGATCCAGTTCGCCGAACACTGGTTGCTGATAACGGTGTCCTGACTCGTCAGCACCAAAGACGTAGTAGTCAACCTCTGACGACTGGTGGAAGCCCTTGATGTAGCCCACATATTCATCGGGATTGCCGGTGGCTCTCATGTGTGCAGCCTGGTAGGGGCCGTTGTCAATGCTGTAGTAGACCAATAGCGAGTCCTCTTTCAAGGGCTCTCCGCTATAGGCGATGAACTTGCTCGTGATGGCAATGGAATCCTTACACTCTTGTGTGCCAAAGAGCACGTTCCTATGGTCAACATATAGCATGTCGAAGTCCATCACTCCGCGCGTGCGGCAGTGCAGGGCATCGGTGTTGAGCCATCGGATGCTGCCGCTTGAGTTGTACACGCCAGTAACTTCGTAGCCGGGCATGGCGTCCCTGTAGACCTGGAGCGCGCGTTCATTATAAGTGCTGTTGCTGCCCATCGGCACATAGACGTGCTTGTTGAGGATAAGGCTGTTGGTATAGGGTGCAAGGGTGGTGCCACCAGGCTCTTCGACGCGATACACCTTGTAGGGATAACCCCAGCAGCAGTTGGTTGTGGCAAAATAGTTGGCCACAGACTCATAGTTCTCATATCTGCTGTCGGTCTTTGGCAGTTTCGCAATCAGGATTTTATCTGGAGCCAGATATTTTCCCCAGCAATCCACATGGGCAATGTAGTCGTTCTGCGGGTCGATGGTGATGTGGTAGTTGTCGATACCGAGGTAGTCGAGCATCTTCTGGCGCACGGTAGCCTCGTCATTGTTGTTTTCTTGAATAACCAGATTGTCGCTGACACCGTGGCCGCGTCCGTCCTCCATCATGTTGCCGCCAGTGTGTACCAGGTCCATGCTATACAGGGGGATGCCCCAAAACGTGGCAAAAGCCGAGGGTATCACATCGTCGTACTGCCGCGGACGATTATAAACGTTATCGACAATGGCAGGATTCTTGCCGGCAAAGATATACCAGGGGCCATAGTCGCGCACCCAGTAGGAATCTGTTCTCGCGTTTACAAAGGTAACTCGATCCATGTTCACCCCAGCGTTGATGAAACTCGAACGTGCACTTGACTGTTGGTACTGCTGCACGATGCAGTACACCTGGCAGTTATCGGCCAACGATTTAACCAAGTCAACCGGTATGCCCAGCGGATAGGCAATTGCCACACCCTGCATGGGCTCAAATTCTGCCACGAAGCGGGGTGCTTCGGTTGGAGCAGGTGTCTCCGTGAAGTTGATGCTCCTCACAGGGATCCGCATTTCTTCTTCAGACAGGTAATGAAGTTTTCTCCAGTCGGGGGCTTCACGTGTCTGTGCTTGGGCGCTCATGTAGCCCATTGTCGACATCGTAGAAGCAAACATGAATAAAGCGAAAAATGATTTTTTTATTTTCATAATGGCATGAATTTATTAGTGCAAAGGTACATCATTTTCCTGATTCGATGACACTGCTTACCTAATTCTGCCTTTACGGCATGAGAGATACTAATAGGCCTCAAAGGTACTATGTTATATACAAATTGATGTATTTAATTCACAAAAACACAAAGGATTATTCTCATTGTATTCAAAAACTACGGATTATAGGGACATTATTATTGCTGGACACGCATCAGCCTGGACTGTTGCATGCCATGATGGAAATCTGCAATTGAGCGCGAGCATGAGCAAACTCGCCTGGGTGCTTTCCAGTCGTAAGCAGGTGATTCAAATTATAGCACAGGGGGATATGCCGATCAGGGGAGCCTGGCTTTTACCAGTTCAATGGCTTCTTTACCTGAGATGTGTTCGATGTCAAGGCGAATGAGCATGACGTGGTCCAGCGATTTGTCAATCTCGTGTTGCAGTCCAGCCTCATCGTTAGGCGAGTATCGTCGACCCAGGAGGCGCAAAGCCTGCACTTTTTCGTCAGCGGCTTCTAGAATTTGGATACGGCCGAACACGATCACACTCCTGAAATAGGTCGTAAACTCTGCTGGCCTAATTTCATCCTGCTCGATGACGCAAAAAGAGCAACGGTTATCTCGTCTGATGGCATCGACTTTGTGCCCTTGCACCGCCGAATGGAAGATAATCGTCCCATCGGCATAAACATAGCTGAGCGGCACGGCGTAAGGGTAACCACCATCACCCGTCAACGCAAGCACCCCAGAGGTGCAACGGCCGAGGATGCGCTCACATTCCTCTCTGGATAATTGCTGCCGATTGCGGCGCATGGGTCTGAATTCTGTCATAACTAAAATGCAACTACGGTTATGTTATTCGTTTCTCAAACACGAACAAGCCATCGTTGGGGTCAAATTGCTCGGGCATGTTCGGGTCGCGGTGATGCGCATTAAAAAACTCAATAGCATGGAAACCACAGCAATTGATGTAGAAATGGATATTGCGGCGGTCAAAATATGGGGTGCAGGTCTCCCACACCTCCACCTCGGGGTGCATCTCCTCGATGGTTTTCCAGATGGCTTGACCAATGCCTTTGCCCTGCACGCCGACTTTCACGTATAGAAAAGCCAACTCGCCGTGATGCTTCACATTGTCGATGGTGATGATGGCACCGCCCACACGCTGGCCGTCAGCATCGACAGCCTCATAGGCCTCTGCGCCCTCAGCCCGCAAGGACTGGTAGAAATCCCCATCGGGCAGCACCTGCCATTGGTTTTCGTCATCATCTCTGATATGTCCCTGAAAGCCGCTCTCGAACGCCTCCTGCATCTCCTCCTTGAAGGCGATAGTTCGCTCCTCAGTGAGCTTGATAAGTCTAATTCCTGTCTCCACCATACTTCGTTTTTTTAATCATTAGTGTCTGCCACAACTTTCTCTGCATCTAGTGATTAAGAATGTAGCGAGAACTCTAACTTCATGTTTCATATAAATTCCGATTCATTCTACTTTGTTTTTCTTGTATTTCTAATTCGAGATTGCTTAAGGAGTAGAATGACAAAACATTAAAATGCCTTATTTTGAATATCAGTCTTTCAAGCAGCCCAATGGTATAATCTTTACACCATCAGGGCGAGTATATGCCATCCTTCCGCCAGTTAATATAATCAGAAGATCTGGCTCGCGAATAGGCATTTGCTTCTCTTTCACGTTGTGTTCACGAATGAGTTTTTTCAACTCCAGAAGGTGACCGGCACCATCTTCTATCTCATTGCTCCCTAATTTGCATTCAATTAAGGCATAGCGTCCATCTTCAAGATGTAACACAAAATCAGCCTCCAAACCATATCTGTCGTGATAATAAGAAACATGGCTATATAAGCCTTGTGTATAAGCTTTTAAGTCACGAACACACATTTGTTCAAATATAAACCCGAAAGTCTTCAACTGTGTGGTCAGTGCTTCTGGTGTAAGGCCAAGGAGGGCAACGGCTATGGACGGATCGCAAAATCCACGTTTAGGTGAACTTCGTATAACGGTTTTACTGCGAATCGCAGGACACCATGCGTCTATATCCTGAATGACAAACAGGCGTTCGAGTGCGTTCACATAATCATTGAATGTATCAATGCTGCAATCTACTTCCCCAGATGACACCACATCAGCAAGCATGGTTGTCTTTTTTGCAAGTGATGATATGTTGCGGGCATACGACCGTAGTATCATCGTGGTGAGTTTTTCGTTGCGACGTTTACCATCTATCCGGGAAATGTCTTCTCTACAAACCGTACGCACATAGTTGCGTGCAATAAGCAATTTCGCTCTTTCAGAACGAGCCTTGAGGGTGCCAGGCCATCCTCCACGGCAAGCTGCAAATATCAAATCCTCGATACTCATCTTTGACTGCAAGCCATCAATGTCATAATCCGGATTGTTGAACAGCTGTAACAAGGAAACATTGCCCGTTGACTCCCTTGATTCCCACAGGCTCATGGGAAGCATGCTCATACGCGCAATACGTCCATTACCAGAATGGTGAATCTGAGATTTTTTAACGGCGTTGGAACCTGTCAGAATGAATTGTCCCGGCTCACCTCGTTTGTCTACCATCGTGCGGACAGCATCCCAAAGTACTGGGGCATCTTGCCATTCATCAATTAGCCTGGGAGTATCACCTCGCAGCAATAAAGAGGGTTTATACATTGCTGTGGCTAAATACTCTTCGCGCATATCTGTGTCCTGCATTCTTATAGCGCTCTTAGCCGCCTGTTCTGCTGTCGTGGTTTTGCCACACCATTTTGGTCCTTCTATCAAGACAGCACCAAAGGCATCAAGCAAATCCTGAAGCATTATATCCGCTGTTCTATTAAAATATTCCATAAATCCTTACTTTTGTCCAGCTGCAAAGAAAATACTTTTCCTTGGGATAAGCAAATAAATATATGTTTTTGATATAATTTAATCCGTGTTTTTGAGGTGTTTTAATCGATTTATTTTAGAACATACAACCAGCTTATTTGATAGATTAAATTCTAAAAAAATGGAATATATTCGTTCAATATAGTCTGAATCGTTTGTTCATAGTCAGATTTGATCAAAAAGACCTTTTCTCCAGCAGCCTTAAAACCATTGATATAGTCCTTATTGTCAGCTTTCAGGCAGTCAATCGTACAATTGTCATCATATAGCCGGTTCTCGATGTCTGAACTGTGTTCTTTTATTTCAGCAAAGTGACTATTAATGAAGTCCTCAGTGAAGGCAAGACAAATAAAACGGATAGAACTCTGATACTTTTCATCAAAACTAGTCCTCCACCTGTATGGGACAGAGACCCCCTCAACAATAAGATTCTGATGATTCTCTATCACCGTCTTGATCATCTCACTGACAATGGGCCAAAGATAATAGGTAAGGGCAACATCATCTTCAGGTGTGAGAGCCGTCTTGCCACTGCGAATCATGCCCATTTTCAAATGGTCAATAGACAGATACGGATACTTGTATTTTTCCAGCATCCGTTGTGCCAAGAGCGTTTTCCCCGTGTGTGATGCACCTGTTATCAATATAACCATAACCGCATAACTATTGAATAATTCCTCTGATTAACGACAAATCACCACTTGACAAAGCCTCAAAATTGGCCTCAATCTTCTCGATATCCCAATCCCACCATTTCAGTTCCAACAGATAGGCAATAAATTCGTCGTCAAAACGCATCCTGACCACTCGGCAGGGATTTCCCACAGCAACGGCGTAGGGCGGAATATCTGATGCCACCACCGAATTGGCACCGATTATAGCGCCGTCGCCAATATGGACGCCAGGCATAATTGTGACATTCTGCCCAATCCAGACGTCATTGCCCACAACCGTATCACCCTTCAGCGGCAATTCATCTTTCACGGGAGCAATAGCACTGCCCCAGTCACCGCCGATAACGTAGAACGGATAAGTCGTCACACCGTCCATCCTGTGATTGGCACCATTCATAACAAACTCCACACCCCTGGCGATTGCACAGAATTTGCCAATAATCAGCCTGTCTCCGATGAAGTCATAGAAATGAGTGACATGCTTCTCAAATTGGTCTGCCCCATCCACGTCATCGTAATAAGTGTAATCACCGATGATGATACGCGGATTCTTCACCACGTTCTTGATAAAGCACAGGCTTGGAATCTTCGGATTCGGAAAAGCCTCGTTGGGATTAGGTCTGTTTTTTATTACCATGAATGCCGATTTATCATTTTTAATGCGCAAAGTTCGCGATTATTACTAAAATAACCAACCCTTGCTGTTAAGATAGTTCCTGCATGAAGGGCAGAAAGACTGAGTCTGGGCAAACTTGTATCCATGCTCGGCATCGACCATCATGCAGCGCTCGTCCTTGCAGTGAGGCAGCCCGAAAGCATGGCCCAGTTCATGCAGCATCAATTCCTCCATGTCCTCGTCACTGAGCGGCTGAAATGTCTTGGGCCTCAATGATGAGATGACCGAAACGCTATCGCCCATATAGCTGATGCCAAAGATGCCAAAGGTGGGCGAAATCTCATTCTCATCATAGATAATCTTGTTGGTAAGGCCGAGGGCATAACCGCCATGGCGAAGTTTTTTCAGGTCATCGAGCAGGCCTGTGCCCTTGTATCTGTCACGGGGCTTGTAGTAGCAATCCTGGGGAAGTTCAATAGCTTCGCCAGCGAGGGTTACCGAAGGATAGACCTTCTCCAGCACCGCCTTTAATTGTTTGGCTTTGGCCTCGGGGAAGGTGCCATAACGATAGATGTGGATAGTCGGCTTAGCCTTGCCGACGTAATCCAATATATCGATCGTGCCGATGGTGCTATCGACATGAAGCGTTGGGACAGACTCCACCATGCGGGTCTTGCCGCTCGCCTTATCGACATAGAAATTCACCAGTGCGCCCGTATAACTGCGGAATATCACCTTGTATTCGGTTTCTGTCTCCTCCCCCATCGTGACAGACATCATCGAGGGATTTTCTTCGGCAATGCTCCAGTCATATTCGCTATGGCAATAGTTGTTCACTCCTTCATAGGCCATTTCAGCCGTTATGTCAGCGTGTTGGGCCACATCTGTTTTGTTCCTATGGCAAGAACACAACAGCAAGGCCATCAATAAGGATGATATGACAATTGATTTCATAGATAATTCGGTAAATTATTTCCCACAAGGCAAAGATAACGTTTTTTTCGCTAAGCCATTATTTTCATGAGAAATTATGCCTAATTCTGCATTTATTGGATTAAATTACCTGATTTTGTAGGGGTAATCTTAGCGGCAGTTTGCCATTGTCCGCCATGAGATACTACCAATTAATCCATGTCAATTAATCAATTTATTTAGACTATGAAGAAATCAATTTTCACTTTAATGCTGATGCTCGTGTCGGCAATCGTTCTTAATGCTCAGAGCTTGACCGCCCATCAATGGGGCACGAAACTCATCTCCGAGGACAACCAAGAAGTACTCGTAGAGCTGACCTTTGAGAAAAACGGAACTTGTGAACTCCAGGTTGGGGCTGAGCATCAAATGAAGGAGGACGGAGTGCCCATCAACATCCTGGGAAGCGTGGCCGTTCCCGGCACCTATACCCTGAATGGCAAAGACTTGACAATGGACCTTAACAGAGGCAAGGCTGAGGTCGATTTTGACTATGAAATCAAGGGAATGGACGCCAAGACTAAGGCCTTGATGGACAAGCAAATCAGAGGCGAACTCAACGGCATGAAAGGCGAATTCAAAAATACAATGCTTGATGGAATGCCCAAAATGCATAACATGAAGATAGTTTCGCTCACCAACAAGGAACTCATCCTCAAGATTGATAATGGACGCGAAATGCCATTCTATGCATTATAGCGATTAGCCGATCGCCACATTACACACGAGGGGAGCAAGACTGTCAAAGTCCTGTTCCCCTCGCTTATTATCGGTAACGGGGATGATGTGCCATAACGGCATGTTGCGTAATCAGAACTCGAGGGGAACGGTAAGCTTGAAGATTATATTTCGTCCCATGTTCAAAACACCCTGGCGCCCAGTGACAGGATTCACGTCGGCATACTTGAGTCGGCTCAGGTGGCTCTGATAAGCCTTATTCGTCAGATTGGTCCCCATGATGCTCAAGCAAGCCACACGACGACCCTTGCACATGATGTCGGTGCCTATGGCGGCATTCAACAGGCAATAAGCCAGCGTGGCGGTTTCGGTGTCGTCAGCACGGTAGAAATGGTCCTGCTTGAAGTTATAATCCACTCCCAGCGAGATGAAGGCATTGTTCAGCACACGCCCGTCATGCAGGACTTCCCACTTGATATCGGACTGCCAACGCGGCGCAGGAGTAAACGGCAGATATTTCGAATCCTCAGGTTGATGTAGCTGTACGGCATTGACCAGGGAAAAGCTAGTGCCCAAATGCAGGAAGTGCCACGGATGGATATCCAGCGCCAATTCCCCGCCCAACAGTTGAGCATCACCGCTGTCATAGCGATAAGTCATGAATTCGTCGTCGATGACCTCACCCGTCCGATGGATGAAAATGTAATTGTCAATGCGGTTGCTGAACAATGACAGTTGAGCATCGAGCCAAGGAGTAGTCAATTCCGCGCCCAAGTCAAACTGCAGACTGAACTCGGGCTTGAGGTCGCGATTGCCCACCTCGTAGCGTAGCGAGCCCTCGTGAACGCCATTGCTGGCCAACTCACTGATGTTGGGAGCGCGGAAACCACGGGCTGCATTGGCCCTTAAATCCAAATGATCGTTCGCATGCCACACAGCGCCCACGCTGGCCGTAAAGCCGCTGAAATTGCGTTTGAAGGCTTGAAATCTCATGTCGCCGTCATCCATCAGTTCACGGCTATCGAGGTGACGGTTGTCGAAACGCATACCGCCGTTCAACGCCCAGCGGCCGACGTTTGCCGTTGTTGTGATGAACGCGCCGAAGTCAAACAGGTTGTAATCGGGTATCAGGAACTCCTCACCCTCGTTAATCGAGCGCTGCCACATGCCACTCACACCACTGGTGATGCGCCAGTCTTCTCCCAAACGCCGCGTTACATAGTGGACGTTGTAGTTGACCGTGTGCAGTTTGAGGTAAAGCCCGTATTCATCGGGTTCTTCAAATTCCTGACGACGGTTCTGCTGGTAAGCCAGCACGGCATTGAGTCTCCCCTCTCCCAGATAGAACGAGTTGTCAAACACGGTCTTGTAGTGATACACCTGCTGGTAAGGCAAGCCATGGTGATACGTCTTAACGTCGGCATAGGGCTGTTCCAGTTTACCAGTCAGCGGATCGCGCTCACCCTCGGCTATGCTGGGTGTGAGGTGGAAATAGGAGCCCATCAGCCGAGTGTGGCCCCAAGCCTTGTTAATACCCAGCATTCCCGACAAGGCACGCTCGCGGAACTGCGAGTTGGGCACATAACCGTCACCAGGGGTCTTGTAAGCATGGGCAAACTTGTCGCCATAGCGGATATTCCATGACAAACCTTGCTTGTTGCCGCCATAGTTGAACGAGTAGTTCACGAGGCCGCTATTGGTATGGTATTCGGTATTCACATTCAGGCGCATCTTGCCCAGAGGCACCACGGGATCGGTATTGAGTTTGAGGACTCCCGCCAGGGCATCCGAGCCGTAGAGCAAACTCGCGGGGCCCTTGAGCACCTCGACCGAACTCACGGCATTACCGTCAATTTCCACTCCGTGCTCGTCTCCCCATTGTTGCCCCTCCTGGCGCACGCCGTCGGCGACAACCACCACACGGTTATAACCCAAACCGCGGATGACGGGTTTAGAGATGCCGCTACCGGTGCTCACCTGTGCCACGCCAGGCAACTTGGCTACCGCATCAACAATGTTGGTGGCCGGTGTCATGCGAAGGCTGTTACGGTCAACGATACCTGCAGGCATCGACATGTCCTGCATCTTCACTGCACCGGTCGGACCGGTGACAACCACTTGTTTGAGTTCTATGTGGCGAAAGAACACGTCGGTCGAGTCGAGAACGACCGCGTCTTGTGCTACCATCGTGCCTGCACACATCAGCAGCAAAATCCATAAGTATGATTTCATTCTGTGATTCTATTAATGATTATACGGGATGTGGATAGAGCCGGATAATCTGGCATAGACTATCTGGCATGCATTAAGAATTGATCACAGAAAGAACGGAGGAGCACGCAACGAGGGCTCGGCCACGGCCCTGACGACAGGCTCGCAAGCCAGGAAGAACTCCAAATGGGCTACGACAGGCTTTAACACAAAACTGGCTACGGTGCGGGGTACATCTATTTGTGTGCTCAAGAAACGGCACGACAGGCACTCATCAATGTGATGGTTGCTTGTGGTGATGTGCCCCGAATGATGGACCGCAGTATGGCACTGGTCACAATCGACAGCTTTGGAGAACTCGTTGAGGGTATGTACATGAAGCGAAGCAAGCAACACCATCGGCACATATACCAACAGTATAATCCACGCAAACAACTGCTGCCTGCGAGTAATGCCGTTATGTGTTAGCCTTCGTCTCATTGCCCGCAAAGATAACGATATTTCTTAAAAACAATATTCCAAACCTCAATAATTCAGATTTTTAATTAATCCATGCCGATGATTCCCCATCAGGTCATCTCGCATCTCAAAAAATCCAAGCGCACATTTCTCGAGTGCTGTACCTGAAGGTGACGCGTTTCTGATAGTCGAAACTCTGTCCTACAGATCCCGAGTTCAACATCACAACGTCCTAAAGTACTCGTGGGGATGCAGTGTCGTTTCTGCATCCCCACGGATAAAGGTTTGTTACTGTGGTTCAGTACCGTCTATCTCACTTGACGTAAATTTTCTTATTGCCAATCAGATAGATGCCCTTCAAGCCATCAAGACTGGTGGCCTGGCGGCGAACCAAGCGGCCATCGACGGTATAAACGTCCACGGGCTGACCATCCAGAGCAATCTCGCTGATACCACTGTGGATCGCCAATACAGCCGTAGCAGGCGCAGACTCCATACCGCCCTCATAGACAGCCGTAACAGCAAACGTGTGCTGACCCTCAGATAAGCCTGTAGCAGGCAACTCGTAGGCCGTATCGGCAGTGCTGCCGACCCACTGGCCATCGACATAGATGTTGTAAGCCACAGGAGCTGATGCACCACGCTCAAAGGTAACATCATCCAGCAGTAGGCCAAAGATGTCTTGAGCCGTGTGACGGATGGCAAAGTACTTGGTACCCTCGGGGAGCGTGAAGGTATATTCGGTCCAATCGGTGTCACCAGTCCATACCTCTTCGAGCGAGATGAAGCTATCGGCATTGTCATCGGTGGTCGAATAGAGCACCTCAAAGGACTCATAGCCATAGTCGGTTGTGATCACACGGGCGAAGAAGCTGATTTCCTGTTCATTGCCCATCAGTTCAGGCGAAATCAACCAGTGGTCAGTACTGGGAACAGGATCACCATCGGACACGCAGGTGGAAAGCAGCAACTGGTTGCCACTGTGCGGTTCATAGACCGACCCTACCTCAGCGGGGAATAATTCATACATAGAATTGAATACTATCCAGGCCATGGGGTTACCCAGGTTGGGAACGTCAAAGCCCGTGAAGCTATAACACATCAATCCGTTGCCGTCATAGAGCGACCAGTCACCGAAGGCTCCATTATGCTGGGTAGCGGTGATTCCACCCAAGCTGAACTCGGGGAATGCTTCAGTATCCTCAAAGTCCTCGGTCACACGCATTGCACCGTCGGTGTCGGGAGCAGTCCACGAGAGTTCGAGATCGTTGCTTCCGGTCATTTTCTCGACAACCAGATTGGTGGGGGCAGGCAGAGCGGGCTCGACAATAGAGATCGTAATCTGAGCCTCATTGTTGGCAAGCTGTTGTTCCAAGTCATAGACCACGCGAGCCACAATCTCCACATCACCGGCTTCATCAAGAACCGAGGTCGGGAAATCAACATTTTGAGTCCATGACATGAAGGGAGCCAACGTCTGATTGGGAGTCACATCAAGCAACTGTTTGTCACCGGCCGTGAGCAGCACCTCAAATCCGTTAGCCACATTCTCGCCCTCATTGGTCACGGTAACAGTAATCGAGGCAGTGTTACCCGCCACAACACTCGAGGGAGCATTAACAGCAATTGACAGATCATGCTGATACAAATCGGCGATGTGGATATTGTCCACCAGGAGCATGTCACCAAGGGTAACCAGTTCACCCTCCCAATGATCAATCTCGGAAGCATTCTCATATTCTGCCAAGAGACAAATGCGGGCGTAGCGACCGCCTTGCAGGGCCGTCAGAGGCACCTTCATCTGTGAGAATGAATCACCGACCGGAATATTGTCCTGAAGAACAGCAAACTCGCCGCCATCAACGCTGCCGTAAACCGCCAGGGAACGGATGTCGGGGCTGGCAACATCAAAGATGAGCGTCGGATGTGAAAGTCCCTCAAGGTCAAGTTTGCCCGAATTGAAGAATACCCTGCCTTCCTCCTCAGAGAGCAGTGCCATAGACGAGCCATCTTCGTCAGAGGACTCAGGCGAAATCATCACCGTGCCGTTGGTCTCCCAGAAATAATGCAACTCATCATCAGTGAAGCCCTCGACAAGGGGCAACTCATAGGGAGCGCCTACCAGCAGGCCTGTCGTCGAGTACAGTCCCTCATATTCGGCGTTGGCCTCATTCCTGGTTTCCACAATCCAGTACTCCACGCGCTGTTCGCCCTCATCGGTGTCGAAGGGCACGTCGTAGGCATCAGCGTCGGTGAGCGTGGCGAGCAGTTCATTCTTCTCGATGGAGTAGTCGGTCCAGCCCTCTTCAACAAAGGTGCTCCAGACGAGATAGTTGACTGTGGCGGGATTCACGGGGCCACCGTTCTCACCGATGTTGCCCACCTTGTCCCAGTTCAGCGCAACGACATTGCCGCCATCGGCAGCAGTGAAGTTCTCGACAGGACTCGGAACATCAGGACCGACATAGACGGTCACCTTTACGCTCTTCAAGCCCTTGCCCGATTCATTGTAAGGAATAGCTTGGTAAGTGTGGTTGCCGACATCATCCGGTTCATCGACATAGACCGTAGTCGTGCCGGGAGCGATATCTTCGATGCAGCCCACGACAGAGCCGTCACGCAGAATGTCGATTCTCGTCAAGTTGGCGGTCAAGGGATCGCCGTTGATAGCAAAGTTGGGAGCCGTTACAGAGACTTCTGCGCGCAATGCGGCCTGCTCGTCAGCAACAACGCTGATGCTAGGTGCGGCAGGAGCCGTGGGTTCAGCGCCAAAATCAATGCTGATGTAATTCACCATGAGGCGATAGGCATCGGCGTCGCTGATGGCATGAACGGCCAGGTAATACTTGCCGTCCTCATTCACCGAGAACATGCCCTCGTATTCTTCGCCCATGTCGTCATAGGTGGTGACTTCGGTGGGCTCGATTACCACGGTGGACAACGCCTCGGCAGTGGGCTCGGCGCCAAGCAGTACCTCAAAACGCTCGTCAATGCCTGAATTGCGGGCATTGACAAGCACACTGTAGTTCTTGCCAGCCTCCAGCTGGATGGGCAGCGTGACTAGGTAGTCATCGGCAGCATTGTCGGCGCTGTAATTGTAATTGGTCAGGTAAGTGTCGTCCCAATTCCATGTGCTGCCGTCCTCATTGGCGTCAATCACCGTGAAGAGGTCAAAGTTCTCGGGCTGGGTAAGATCGGCGGTATATGGCACAGTGAGCGTGGCAACTAGTTTCACAGTCACGACCTCGCTCTTGTCACCGGCGCCATTCTCGTTATAGGCCACGGCATAGTACTTGTGTGAGCCCACAGTCAGTTCATCGCCATTGTCCACCCATGACAGCGCTGCGCCGGGAGCCACGTCCTCGAAGATGTGGAACACCTGGTCGTCACGCACGAGCTCAATCTTGTCCAGATTGCCCGAAAGGGGCTCGCCGTTGCGCTTTACCACAGGAGCCGTGAAGTTTAGGGTCACCTCAAGCTGCTCTTCGGTCTGGACGGCAGTGAAATCGGTAGGAGCGGCAGGAGCCTCCATGTCATAGACATCAACCATCACATTGTCAACAAAGAGCTTGTTCATGTCGGCTGGCGAGATGGCATGGAAACCGATGTAATAGGTTCCTGTCTCGCTGACGGTGATATAAGCCTCCAGTTGCTGGGGCTCTTCCCAGGTCACGTCGGTCGGTTCAACGACCTGGATGGTCATGCCCTCGGGGGTGGCATCGCTGCCGGCCATCACCTCGATGCGCTCGTCATAGCTCTTGTTCCAAGTGTCAAACGTCAGACGGTACAGCTTGCCGGCCTCGAAACGGAAGGCAGGCGAAATCAGCCAATCGTCGGCGTCAAAGGATTCATTGTAGGTGTAACGGGCAAACCAGTTATCTTCACTGTTATAGGCGAAATCCCAGGTATCATTGTCTCCGTTGGCGTCGATGATGGTGAATGCCTCCTGGTCATCGGTGGTTTGGAAAGTATTCAGGTAAGGATAGTCCTCAATGGGATTGATAATCACGCCATCGCCGACACGCACTTCGCCGGCACGTCGGGCGGCAGGCTGATGCGCCATCCTCTTGATGGCTGTTTCCTTCTTATCCTTCACCTTGGACGCAGCAGCGGCTTCCTGGGCCTTGGTTTTCACTACGGCGTCCCGTTTCTTGTCGGCGGCTGTCGTCTGCACGGTCGCCGCATCGGTTTGTGCAGCGACAACGTCAACTTTCTTGGAGGGCTGATTCTTGATTTTTCTCAAGCCGTCATGTGTGGTTCTTGCCATTCTTGTAGTCAAGTCCACTGACTGCTGAGACGAATCTTGTGCCCTCGCCTGTGATGGCAACAACAAGAGCATTGCCACGGCAAGCAAAAACAATTTTTTCTTCCCCATAATGTTGATTTTGATTTTAAAATAATATGAATAACAGATTTTTGCTTGCAAATATACGCAATTTCTGGCGGAATCTCAACAAAATAAGAATTAATTCTTTTTCTGTGTTCGACTTGCATAACTTTTGTGTAATTTTGCTGCCATGAATATAAAAGTAAAAATGCCACATTTTGGAAAATGGAAGAAAAGCAATTCCACTGTGGCCAGAGAATTGCTGATGAGCGTTATTGGCACCACCATCTCGATCGTGCTCACCTTCGGCACGGCTCATCTCATTGAGCAGCACCAGCGCAAGGCTGAGGGGCGGGATATAGCCATGATGGTCATCCATGACATCGACCAGTATGCCGAATCTTTCAGGGATGAAGCCGAAAACGACGCCAAGAATCATGACTTGGCGATGTATGCGCTGGAACATATCGACAGCATCGAGAAAATCCCCTTCGACACCATCGCATCCTTGATCAGCTACATCTCATATCTGGAAGGGAACGAATATAAATTTGACGAAAGCATCGAGAAGACATTCCAGAGCAACCAGGAAATCTGGAGGAGCATCGACGCGCCTCCCTTTATCGACCAGGCGAGGGCTTTCTTTCATGACCGGCGCATGACCTTCCAGATGCTGAATACATCAATCAGTTTCCACAGACCTGTCAGTCAAGAAGATATGAGACAGGTCTATGCCACAGCAATAAGTACGGGCAAGGGTATTGATTGGCATGGTTTCCTGCGCAAGAAGCTGAAAGACGAGGATGTGCTGATGTATATTCAGCTCAACAGAGAGCGCCAAAAAACGCTTAACTCCATTGCCAACAATTATCAAGACATGAGCAACCGCTGCAAGTTTATCATGAACATCACCGACGAGGAGTTGGAAGCATTCTTAGACAATCGCAAACGCACGGGTGAGAATCTGACCGACAAGAAACTGGTGGGACGTTGGTGCACGATGGACGATGAACAGCAGGTCTTTGAGTTCAACAATGACCACACCTTCAAGCAGCGGGTCGAGAAACACTATCCATCGCCCGCCTATCATGGACGCATGAAACTTACATACATCTACAGCGGGCGCTGGGAAATCAAGGGTGACTCACTCTACCGGTATTTCGATGCTGGCTGTGATTACGAGATTGACCGCTCGAACATCACCTATTCGCCCGATAAACGCGAAACCGTCGAAGCCATGCTCAAGCAGTATGAGGAACAGGTCGCCGCGGCTGTTGAGCAGAGCAAGAACCAAACCATGAAACCTAAAGTCCGCGCTGTCTCCATAGACAAGTCGGGCAATAAGGTGGAACTCACTTTCCCCGAAGACTTGGCTGACGGTCGAATTTCCTACCTAATCAGGGAAAAATAATTGACTCTGATTAAGCGACTGCAGGTCACAGTTCGATATAGAGGAGGATAATGTCCTCGTAGTGTCCGTCCTTCATCAGGAAGCCCTGGGGGATGCGGCCCAACCGCGTGAAGCCCAAGCGCTCATACAGATGCAAGGCATGAACGTTGGCCGCCACAACCGCATTGAATTGCAGGATGCGGAAACCCAGCCGCGCACCCATGACCAGAGAATCCTTCACGAGTTGCTCGCCGATGTGCTGTCCGCGCTTGGCTGATTTGACAGCGTAACTGGTATTGCTGATATGGCCACATCGGCCCACGTTGTTGGGATGCAGAATGTAGAGACCGATAATCTCGCCCGACTCGCTATCTTCAGCAACTCCCGTATAAGACTGGCTGCTGAAAAAGCCGTCAGCCTCCTGCCCAGTCAGTTCCTCGACCTGCGGGAAAGCCACGCCCTCGCGCACCACCTCGTTCCAGATCTCCATGGCTGCCGCCATGTCTTGCCTGTTATACTTCCTTATCGTGATCATATTGCAACAGGGGGCTTACAATTCAACGGCGTGAAGCCCCAGAATCTATGAGTGTTAAGTTGTTCATCCACTGCAAAGATAGATCATCTTTTCCATTAACAAATATTGGTGCCCGGCAAAAATTTAAGCGGACACCAATATGATGATAGCAGACTCGCTGAACGGGCGAGTATTATGAATAGTTATTTCACGAAGACTTTACGGACTGTTCCGTTGCTGTAGCGGATGATGTTGACTCCGGGTTGCACTTCACATGCTGGCCAGTTCGAGTGTTGCGAACCGTAGGTGGGTCGTGCCCTTGAATCCCGTCATGAACATGCGTATGTAACGGATGTTAGAGAAGTCCTGGATTTTTATAGATATTAATAAGTCCTCAAGTATATTTCTTAAGCTGTTGAGTCCTTTCTCTTTTACAATCTGCGATATTGTTTGTCTAGAGAAACTCAAGTAACCTCGTACGGAACCTGTTGCATATGGAGCAACTTTGGGTAGAACAATTTCTTTCTTAGCCTAAGGGCTTGCATGAAAAAACCTAATAAAAACCGCCCAACCCAGCAAAGATAATGTCAGGTTTTACATATTTTGGTATATAAAACCAATTCCTATTTTCATTGATTTGATAATTAAACTCTGATGATGTCGTTCTCGTCAACAATTTGCAATTTATTCTGATTGTCGAGAGGAATCCATAAGAGTTCTTTGATGTATTCAACAAAGTAAGGTCTGTTAAGAACCCTCAGTGCTATCTTCAGTCTGTCTTTGTGGCTGGAACGAAGGAATTCACGCCATACATTCCAACTCATTTCTACGATGTCACATGAGGGATTCACAGGCTTTCTGTACCTCAGCCTTAGCACGACCATTACTTTGATGTCCTCTTCCCTTTGATATTTAACCTCATCTTCCATTTGATATGTGAGTTATTTGGTTTGACACTAAAATGTGGGCAGGTGATGGAGTCGAACCATTCCCCTCCCTCAACCAGAAGGGATCGCCGTTCCACAAATCGCGGGTCCGCCTGCCCACTTTGCTTCTTCCAAAATGCTCCGACTGAATAGCTCGCTTGCCAGTTCAACCGGGGCTACTACCCTTGTCGGAGCGAAAAGTGTGCAGGATGGGTAGGACTCGAACCTCCTATATCATGCCCAGGATTTAGTCTGGGCATGCCCGCTACCAAACCTGCGACCATCATCCTGCACACACAAACTTGTTTTACGGTGCAAAGAAAACACGAGGCTGTCTCAAATCATGGGACAACCTCGAAAAAACATTGAAAAAATCACAAATTCTTGATAACTTCTTTACCTATTAGTTGATTTAATTGGGCTCCAACTACAGGATCTTTGTAAATTGATGCCCAATGTTCTTCGAAGATTGGGGCATTTCGATCCACTGAACCAGTACTGTCAACTCGATAAATAATAAGGCGCTCCTTGTCGCATATGCCCATTAAAGAAGATCGCAGCATCTTGGCATAAGATAAGCCTTGTGAGAAGGCGTTGATTTGTTCTCTCATAAGGGACATATCAAGTTTAGCTTCGATTACAAAAGGAGCTGTCTCAAAGTGTTTCTCCCCTTTTGCAAAGAATACAAAATCAGGGATGGCCTTTAATCCACGTCCTGCTTTAAGAGATAATTGGCGAGTCCAGTCTTCCTCGTTATATCCTAACTTACGCAACATTGGAATAAGAATGTTTTCCTCCACATCTTTTTCAAGTTTTATCTCTCCAAAATCGACATTTTCAGACTCATAGAGTTTTGGCAAAGCAGATATGTCACCTCCTTTTTGTTCAATGAGGCGAAGGAGTTCAGAATAGTCATGTGCAGATAGTTCCACACCATTGATTCCTTGAAGGTTTTTGCGAACAATAGGAACATTAGAGAAATAATCATCTGCTTTTAAATCCTTGCTTGATATTTCGGGAACTCTGATTCCATCGCAAACGGTAGTACGACATTTATAATAATCAAACGGATTAAATAGACCTGCTGTATTAGCACGCCAAATAGAGTGAATATAACTTCTTGGCGAAAGGCAATATACTACTACAATATCACCTCGTTTTGTTCTCTCGTTGCAAGCCCAAATACTATTGAAATCTCCTTCAAATTTACCACTTGTAGCTTCATCGAGAGAAATAAAGTCTCCTCCAGATGCTCCAGTTAGCCAAACATTGACTGGCTTTGGTAATTCTGCATATTTTGATTCATCACAAAGCATTTTAGCAAATCCATAGAAACAAGCACAAAACTCTTCATCTGTCATTTCATACTCTTCCTGGAACTTGTTCATGGCAGTGCAAATGTCATAATAGTACATCAAAAATGCTTTGTAATCTTTCGTGTGAGGTATAGGTGGCAACTCAATACCTAGAGCATCGCAATTCCTCAAAATCAAGTCGTACCTATAAGGGAAAAGAATTGGTTTGAAATAAGGATGTAATAAATAAAGATATAATGACAATTCATGTACATAAGAAGATTTTCTTCTGAAATCGTTTGCTCTTAGCCATAAGTCTTTTACATCAGTACTATTGCTTATATTTCCATACTCGTCTTCAATGATTTCAGCCAAAAAGAAATCCGTTATGAGTTTCTCATAACTATCTTTTAGACAGTCGTTATCAAGCGTAAGATTTTGACATGAAAGGTTATCAGCAAGAAAGCGTACTTGATCAACAACTAATTCAGTATTAATGTCATCAAGATTAGCCATTCTTGGTTGGCATTTTATTGAATACTCAATGATGCCTTCAAGTAGCTGTATTTGATTATCTGTCTCTGGATTGAAAAGTTCAATACAAGATTTCCCTTCAGGGCTGGCCTTGTACATATCCCATAATTGTCTATTCATATTACAATTTAATACTTATTGGTTGATAATTTGTTTGCAAAATTAGACACATGTTGTCCCATTTCGTGGGACAGGATTGAGAAAAGTTATTCTTTTGATTTACTTGTTCTCTGCCTCGTACATCTGTACCGCCTGCCAGTGAATGTGATGGATCTCGTCGGCCAGCCATTGCGGTTCAAGTACTTTTATTAGAAAGCTTCGACTCACAAAATGAGTGCTCAGGTCTATTGTCGGGCGCATGAACAGTTCAAAGTCGGTATAATCCTCACCCTGTCCGATCTCACGTTGGCTCTTGTGGATGGGCAGGTCTCGGACGTAGAATCTTTCATCGCCAAAGACCCTGATGACGATTCGCTGGGCTACGGTGTCGTCGTTGACCAATACGCCAAAACATTCCTCGAAGTAGGCTTGTGCGTTGAAGCTGGGATCCATCTGGAACTTGTCGTCAGTAAGCGACATGTTCAAGATACGATCAAATGAGAATACACCGAAGTAGTCCACTTCTGGTCTATCGGCTATTGCGTTACGGTGGAAGTGGCCAAGAATGTACCAGCGCTGCTTGAACAATTTAATGCAGTACGGCTCAAAGGTCAAGTGCCGAGGTTCATCATCACCATATTTCCTATAGTCCACAGCTAACTTGACATTTTTCTTCATCGCCTCGATGACCATCTTCAGATAATCTCCCTCAACGGGTGCAGGTTGCAGTAGGATTCTATCTTGCAACGTCAAGGCCTCACCGATGATATTGTTCACAGTAAGCGTGTTTAGCATCCAATTTTGGATGCTGTCTTCACCCAGTACTTCCTCATTGCTGATGAAGTACCTATAACCATTCAGACGGTTGCAATCTATGATGAGACCGAAAATGTCCTCAATAGCATCCTTGTGGCGGTTAAAAGTGGAACGAGCCAGTTCCACGCCTTCAGAGAGTTCCGTCTCAAGCCACTTCTCGTTGATTTCGGCAAACGTGATGCCATCATCACCTGCCTTGCGAATGGTATTCACAAGCCATATATACTCTTTGAATAACGCTGGTACCCTCATATTGTCTGTCTTTAAAAGAATGAAGATTTTGAAATCGTGGGCCACAAATATAGCCAATATTATTGAGATTAAAATCGCAAGTAATTACTTTAAGCAAAAAACTTATTTACATTTAAAAAGAAAGCTCCTATAGGTTCCGAAAAAAGGTAATTGTTGGGGATGGTGGGGTGTTGTTATGGAAAATAGTTGTAATTTTGCTGCGTTTATTTGATTGTTGATTAGAGCATGACGTTTCGACGGGTCATAATGGTACTGGGTTTGGCCGTAGCCTTGTTGCAGGCTACAGGTCAAGTACGCGTCGTTGGGAACGACGCCGATACCACGGCGGTGGCCCAACATGTTGATTCGATACCCATGCAGGCCATCGGAGAGGTGACGGTAACGTCGCGACGCCCTGGCATGAGCCGCGTTGCAGGAGCCGAAAACACCATGCGCATCAATCGGGCAGAGCTGTTCAAGGCCGCATGCTGCAACCTGGGCGAGAGTTTTACTACTAACCCGTCGGTAGATGTGAACTACAGCGACGCTGCCACGGGAGCCAAGCAAATCAAGCTGCTGGGGCTGAGCGGCACCTACGTTCAGATGCTTGCCGAAAACCTGCCTGACTGGCGGGGCGCTGCCCTACCCTTTGCCCTGGGCTATGTGCCTGGACCGTGGATGAAGAGCATCCAGGTGTCAAAAGGGGCTTCGAGCGTGCGCAACGGCTATGAGGGTATCACAGGGCAAATCGACGTGGAATACCTCAAGCCCGAGGATGAGCAGGGCGTGACACTGAACCTATATGGCAACAGCGACGGCCGCATCGAGGCCAATGCCGACGGCAACCTGCACCTGACGCCTAGTCTCAATGCCAACGTGCTGGCCCATTACGAGGACAATTTGGCCGATATGGACCACAATCACGACCACTTCCTGGACCAACCCAATGTGCGGCAAGTGAACCTGCAAAGCCGCTGGGACTGGCTGGGCGACCGCTACATCTTCCACGGCGGTGTCGCCATGATTGACGAGAAGCGTAACAGTGGGCAGACCCAAGCCCATCACAAGGGAACAGAGCTTTTTGCCATCGACTTGAGAACGCACCGCTACGAGGGTTATATGAAGCATGCCCTCGTGCTCAATGCCGACCGCGGTACCAATATCGCTTTAATGGCCTCGGTGGCCAACCACGATCTCGACGGGGCTTATGGCCACAAGCGATATGACGTCAACCAGACCAATGCTTATGCCCAACTTATGTTCGAGACCCGCTTGACCGAACCTCACACCCTGTCGCTGGGCCTGAGTCTTAACCATGACTACTTGTCTCAGGACTACCGTCTGGATCATATTGCCGAAAGGCCATTGACCCATTTAGTGGAGAAGGAAACCGTCACGGGAGCCTATGGCCAATACACTTTCACACCAGCTAGCGATGTGATGACCTTGATGGCCGGCATACGTGTGGACCACAGTAGCCTGCACGGCACATTTGTCACGCCACGCTTGCACCTGCGCCTGCAGCCCGCACAGTTCATCACTGTTCGCCTTTCGGCCGGCAAGGGCTACCGCACGGCACATGCCCTGGCCGAGAACCACTACATGTTGGCCAGCGGACGGCGGTTGGTATTCGATAACCTGAATCAAGAGAGCGCATGGAACTACGGTATCTCCACGGCATGGAACATCCCACTGTGGGGCAAGCCTTTGAAAATTAATGCTGAGTACCATTACACCCACTTCTTGCACCAGATGGTCATCGACATGGACAGCAACCCCTTGATTGTCGATATCCACGACTTGGACGGCAAGTCCCGTTCCCACACCTGGCAAGTGGACGTCTCCTATCCCATTGTCGAGGGACTGGAACTGACTATCGCCTATCGTCACAACGACGTCAAGACGACTTATGGCGGCGAACTGCGTGAGAAGCCTCTCACCCCACGTTACAAGGGCTTGGTAGCAGCATCCTACAAGACTCCACTGGGGCTGTGGGAGTTTGACGTGACGCTGCAGCTCAACGGCAGTGGCCGCATGCCCGACCCCTATTATATAGACGACCCCTCCCGATTGTCTTGGTCCTCCCGCTTCCCTGCGCATTGCCAGCTCAACGCCCAGGTTACCCGCTGGTTCAGGCACTTTTCAATCTACCTGGGCGGTGAGAACTTGACCAATTACCGCCAGCCTAACCCAATCATAGCTGCTGACCAGCCCTGGAGCCAGTTATTCGACCCAACTATGATCTGGGGGCCTGTGAGCGGTGCAATGGCCTATTTGGGCATTCGCATCAACCTGTTCCGATGATTCAACAATAACATACTTATTTAAGATAAAGACAATGAAAAAGATTCTTTTACTGCTCATCGCAATCCTCACCATGACCATGGCCAGTGCCAAGGACATCAAGACTGTTGTGCTCACCACTGTTCCGCAAATGCATTGCGAGAACTGTGAGAAGCGCATCAAGGAAAACATCCGCTTTGAAAAGGGTGTCAAGAAAATCGAAACAGATGTCGAGCATCAGACGGTCACCATCACCTATGACGCCGACAAGACCACCGTCGAGAACATCATCAAGGGCTTTGAGAAAATCAAATACAACGCCCGCGAGGTCAAGGAAGGCGAGCAAATTGCCACCGACAACGAAGAAGAGTGCCCCAATATGTAACGGATAGAATAACCATTAGTTTTGGAGTATGAAGAAGTATATCCTTTTAATCATTATGTTGACAATGATATCATTGCATGACACTTTTGCCCAGACCCTTGAGGGCTACAAGGCCATCAACCTGAAAGAGGAGTTCAACGACAATGCGTTCACATTCTTTTCTCGGGCACCGATCCTGCTGTCCGGTGACAAGACGGCCCACAATGCCATGACCATCGGCTGGGGCAGCTTGGGCAATTATCTGGGCTATAACCGATTGACCGTGAGTGTATATGTGGCTCCGGCACGTTACACCTATGAGTTTATGGAGCGTTACCCGAGGTTCACAATCATGGAATTTGACGACGAACAGGTGGCGCGTTACATGGGTAGCCACAGCGGCCGCGATGGCGACAAAGCAGCGGCGCTAGGCCTGCATGTGGCCTACACGCCCAGCGGAACGCCCTATTACACTGAAGCCAAAACCGTTATCGAGTGTGAGATTATCACCGTCTTCCATCAGCAGGAGAAGGATTTCCGCAACGATACGCCGCGCAATTTCTATAACGGTTTCAACGCCGGTATCCACGCTGTCTATATCGGCGAAATCATCGGTGCATGGAGAAAATAACCCTCCCTACAGCAAAGCCAACAGGAGGGTGAGTCGTGTTCAATTTTGATATAAATCTTTGTTTAGTTTCTTGGCCTTACGACCGATCGAAGTGATAGAAATGAACATACGGCGAAGCCAATTATGCCACGCCATCCGTTTTTTATCTCTTCTTGAAGATCAGTTTCATCGTCTCAGGGTCTAGGGGCTTCATGGAGGGAAGTTTCAGCGACTTCACCATGTGCAGCGTGCCCTGCTTGTACTTCTGGAAATGATCTGTCTTGAGGTGCGCCTGGTAGGCAGCATCCGAGGCGTAGATCTCGAGGATACGGATTTGCGTGGGTTCCTCGGCGCTCTGCATCGGGAACAGGCAGATGACACCAGGCTCACGCTCTACACTCAGGCGATCTACCTCGTTGGCAAACTCCAGATACTCTTCCAAGTACTGCGGATACACCTCAATTTCGGCAATGCGCACAATCATTTTTGCATTAGACGCCATCACCGATGGCTTCTCCCCCCTCTGATGAAACAGCCAAGAGGCATTCTTCCACAGGAACATATCCTTGAAGGGTGCCAAATCGTGTTCATCGGTGAGGTACTGCTTCATCCTCGCGAGGCCCTGTGTGAGCACTTGTGGAGCCACGTAGGGATAGTCCGAGCCATATAGCAGATGGTCGGGCGTAGTAATAGTGAGCATCATGCGGATGGTCTCGGGCGAATGGGCTCCTGCCAAGTCATAGTAGAGTGCAGCAAGGTTGGCCTCCCAGTCGATATCACCCACCATCTTGTTGGCTTGCATGACGGGCGTGAGCGATTTCATGCGTGGCACGGCCAACGGCAGATAGGCTCCGCAATGGGGCACGACCACCTTGACATTGGGATAACGGGCAAGCACATTGCGGCTGATCATGTTGGTCACGGCACGGGTCGTCTCTGACAGGTATTCCTGCATGGCAAGCGGAGTCTGTTCCATCACCTCGCTATTGACAGGGTCAGGACGATGAGGATGCAGAATAATGACCGCCCGACGATCGTTGAGCACCGCAAAGAGCGTGTCCAGTTCAGGTGCTCCAAGATACTGCCCCTGCACGTTAGTCGCCAACTTGATGCCTTCGGCACCCAGCGTGTCAAGTGCATAAACCGCCTCACGGATTGCCGCCTGCACATCTGGCAACGGCAGTGCGGCGCAGAACATAAAACGGCCCGGATGCGCGCGCTTGATGCGTGCAGCCTCCTCGTTGGTCGCTCTCACCACAGCGGCCGATGACGGCTGCGGTGCGGCCAACGTCAGCACTGAGGTTTCAACGCCCGCCTCGTCCATCCAGCGGAGATGGCTCTCCACATCATACTTCGGCAGCGGGAAGCCTTCCTCCATGAGCCGTCCCTCGGTTTCAAGAGCAGTCACAAACTCGGGTGTGATGATGTGGCTGTGCACATCAATCACGCCCTGAGCCTGTGACAGAACTGCAAGCATTAAAATGATGATAGTTAATAGTTTGCGCATTTTTATTCCATACTGTGCTCCCAGCCCCCGCGGGTGTCGATGCCAGTGGCATCAGCCAGTTTTTCTAATCTTGCAACCTCTTCGTCTGTCAGCTGAATCTTTGCGGCTTCGGCAGCCTCAATGACGTGGCGCTCCTTGGTCGCTCCAATGAGAGGCAGCGCTCCCTTGGCGATGGCCCAAGCGATACCGATTTGCGAACACGATGCGCCATACTTCTGGCCGATAGCGGTCATCTCATTGGTCAAAGCCTCCAATTGGGACAGTACGGGGTTATACTTCTTGCCGCGGTCACTCTCCTCGGGCAGCGGGTTCTCCTTGTTGTACTTGCC
>CAMYUW010000032.1 GCA_947302275.1 uncultured Prevotellaceae bacterium | reverse complement strand
CTGCTGAAATTCAGAACATCAAAAATCGCTCAAAAAAGTGTGACGAAAACAGGAGGAGGACCAGCATCCGGCTTAAATCATTTTATTACTTATGAAAAATTGTTTCCCAGTTCGAAGATTGATCTTGTTCCTATTGCTGTTGATGGGATCAAGTTTAATCGTTGGAGCCCAAAGCGATTTTACTTACAAGGGCATCCGTTTTCACATCACAGGTAGCGGCACAGCCGAAGTCGTATCGTCCTCCACGGGTTATAGTGGCAATATCGTCATCCCCTCTACTGCTGTCGTTAAATCAAGCCTTTACGATGAATACTTCGACGTGACGTATAAGGTTACTGCTATCGATGATACAGCATTCAATAATTCACCCACTCTAAGGAGTGTAACTTTACCCAATTCGATTACGTCAATCGGGGAAAGGGCCTTTGGCGGATGCAGTAGCTTGACAAGTGTTAACCTGACGTCTGGTCTTGTGTCGATTGGTAAAGAAGCATTCTGTCAATGTACTGCTTTGCAGTCTATAACTATCCCTAACACGGTTAATTCGATTGGCTGGAACGCATTTTACGGGTGCACCGCCCTAACCGATGTGGTGTTACCTAAAGGGATCAAGACTCTTAACGGTACTTTCATCGGTTGCAGCAGTCTGTCAGAAATCAGGATTCCCGCATCAGTGAATACATTGGACGGCACTTTCACACAATGTTCCAGCCTCAGGTCTGTCGTGATACCTAATTCTGTCACAACGGTTGGTGACAGGACTTTTGAAGATTGTACTTCACTAGTAAGCGTTTACATACCCAATTCAGTCACGAGTATCGGAGAACGGGCATTCAGGAATACCGGTTTGCAAGTTGTCACTCTGCCAAATCAGTTGCAGATCATCGGCGAAAATGCCTTTGATCTGTGCGATGAGCTGACATCTATTACCAGCAGGGCTGATAATCCTCCTGCTATGTCCAGCCAGAATTGTTTTCTTGATGAGATATACAATAATGCTTTATTGAGTGTGCCCCAACAAGCATTTAATGACTATAAATCTGCCGATTGGTGGAAGTTGTTTATAAACATCACAGGCAGTGAAGCATTAAATAATGTGTATGACTTTGAGGTTAATGGGATTTATTATAACAAGTGCGATGAAGACAATGTCTATGTGACCTACAAGGATATTAACTATAATTCTTATAGTGGTGACATCAATATACCCAGTTCAATCACTCGTGACGGCAAGACATATCAAGTGATTGGGATTGGCCATAAAGCGTTCTGCGGGTGCTCTAACCTATCAAGTGTGACTATACCCAATTCTGTGACAACGATCGGGTCATCGGCTTTCTATGATTGCTCAATGCTGACTTCGATGACAATACCCAAAAATGTCACAGCCATTGGTGAAGATGCATTCTCAGGTTGTTCAGGGTTGAGATCATTGACCTGGAATGCCAAGAACTGTCCCACAAACGGTAACATGTACACCAGCAATCTCACTGACGTGACAATCGGAAACGATGTCGAAATGTTGCCTGCCTACTTTGTTGCCAGCTCAGATATCACATCGATATCCATTCCAAGCACGGTAGTTTCAATCGGAGACTACGCCTTCTATTACTGTAGCTCTCTCACAGAAGTCACTATACCCCAGGCTGTTCGCTCAATAGGTAAAAACGCCTTTGACTACTGCTATGGCTTGAAAACCTTGGTGTGGAATGCCGAGGAATGTTGGTCAAACGGTAATATGAGCACATCAAACCTTACCCAGATCACAATCGGAAACGCGGTTAAAGTCATCCCTGAAAGATTTGCAGATTATTCAGATATAACGACCATTTTTCTGCCGAACAGCGTCCGACACATTGGAGTATGTGCATTCTATCGCTGCGAGTATCTTGTTGGCATCAACTTGCCAGATCAACTTGAGACCATTGCAGACTTTGCATTTTATCATTGCTCAAAGATCACGTCAGTAAACATTCCCGAAACAGTCCATTCAATTGGCTATTGTGCTTTCTTTCATTGTGAAAGAATCACTTCCCTGGGATGGTACGCAATTGATTGCGGGTCGAATGGAAATATGTCGACATCAAACATTGATAGCGTGACCATCGGTGAAGGTGTGAAAAAAATACCTTCAGGCTTTGTCTCCTATTCAAAGGTCTCATCCGTCTCGTTGCCAAATTCTGTTGATTCTATCTATTCCGATGCGTTTTCATACTGTTACAACTTGACCAGCTTCGATATTCCTAACTCTGTCACCTATGTTGGCGAACGTGCGTTTTACTATTGCCCTCAATTGACCAGTATCAACATCGGGAACTCCGTCACCCTCATTGGCCCAAGCGCGTTTTCCAACTGCACTGGCCTGACCAGCGTGACCATCCCTAACTCAGTAACAACGATCGGTGCCTATGTGTTTTCGGGTTGCAGCAGCTTGGCCAGTGTGACCATCCCCAAGTCAGTCACAACGATCGGCTCCAGTGCTTTCGAATACTGCACTAGCCTGACCAACCTGACCATCCCCAACTCCGTCACAACTATCGATTACTTTGCGTTTTCTTACTGCACTGGCCTGACCAACCTGACCATCCCCAACTCTGTCACAACCATCGAATATGGCGCGTTTAGAGGCTGCAGCGGTCTGACCAGCATCCGCATTCCTAACTCCGTCACCTACATTGGCAGCTATGCGTTTGAGAATTGTAATAGCCTCGACACCGTGTACAGTTATATCGTGGAACCTGATTCCATTAATATGGGTTATGATGTCTTCAAGCAAGATCCTGCTAATTATTCTGTAAGGACACTTTATGTGCCATCTGGAAAAGTTGAAGTATACCAAGCCAAAACCAAATGGAGTGATTATTTTGGCTCCATTATAGAGATGACAACACCCCCCGGTGATGTTAATGGTGATGGTGAAGTCAGCATTTCTGATATAACCGATCTTATTGATTTGCTGCTTAGTGGAGGTGACTCTCCCCTTGCAGATGTTAATGGAGATGGCAAGGTAAGTATCTCAGATGTTATCGCCATTATCGATAAGCTGCTAGAAGGAAATTAATCTGTAAAATATTCAATGTGAGGTCCCTCATGCTTTAATAAGGCGTAAGGGACCTGTTTTTTTATGATTAAATGGTTCGTTTTAATGTGTAGCGCGATATGTGCATACTCAACATCAGTTGCCGTTTCTCAGGCCGCCCACTAGGTCGTCGTTCTCGACGGTGGTTTCGGTCTGCTTGACGCGGGTGTTGCTGGAGCCGAAGGCATAGCTTAGTGATAGTTGTACGTTGCGCTGGTTGAAGTGACCCACGCCGTGGTTCACATAGTCGCCCTGCGTGATATATCCCTTGGATACCTCGTGCTTGTGCAGGATGGAATTGGCGGTCAGTTTCACTGTCAGGCGGTTGTCCTTGAGGAAGGAGCGTGACAGACCCAACATAATCGTCGGGTAGAGTATGGTGCTATAGCCATACACATGACGCAGGTCGTGGCCGATTTCGTACCACATGCAGGTCGCTGTCGCGCGCAGCTTCCATGGCAACTGCTGCGTGAGTTGGGCATACAGATTGCCACCCCAGCCGCTGTTTGTCAAGTCCTGCGAGGGGTTGCGGTAGCGCTTGTAGCACAATTCACCGTTCATGTAGAAAGTGGTCTTGGATGTCATCATCCACTGCAGGAAGCCGCCCACGCCTGCCATCAGATAACGGCAGTCATTGCTGTAGGTCAAGTGGACAATGCCGTCTTGGACTGTGCGATAGGAGCCGATGAGGTTGTTGGTGATGGTTACGGTAGGCTTGATATTGAAGGTCAAGCGGTTACCCGTGTGCTGGAAGTTGATGCTCAGCATGTTGTTGCGGGCACTCGACAGGTGCGGATTGCCATATTCTATCGTCGTGGTATAACGCCTGACTGCGGGGTTGAGATACTGAATGCCCGGGCGATTCAGGCTCGTTGCCCACGACAGGCGCAGGCTGTTAAACGGCGTCATCTGCCAGTGCACGCTCGCCGAGGGCACCAAGTCGTGCAGGTCGTGCCCGAAAGGTTCCCCATCGCCATTGGGATAGCTGGCGCGGAAGTGGCTGTACTCATATCGCAGCCCACCACGCAGGGTAACCTCGCCCACCTGGTAGCGCCATGAGGCATAGGCGGCTCCCACGTGCATGTCGTGCCTGAAGCGGGTGTCAGTGTCCACTTCGGCATCGCTGTTATACTGCATGCGGTTGTGGCTCTTGTTCAGGCGCAGGATGTACTTGCCGCCCACCTCCAGCAGGTGATGCCTCCATAGCGGCAGTTGGTAGTCGAGTTGCCACGTGTGCTCGATAAAGCGTTCCTTGCCCCACTTGCTGTAGGCTGTGTAGTCAAACGGCGGATTGACCAGGTTGATGAGCGAGTCGTATTGCTCCTCGTGCTGGCCCGTGGTCGAGAACATGTAGGAGGCGGTCAGGACTTCGTCTTTGCGGCTGGTGCGGTGCTCCCAATCGGCACGGCCGTTCCATGACATGCCACCATACAGCGGCACGTTGAACGGGTTGTCATAGGACGTGATCAACTGCCCTGCCGCGTCATGATACTCGATGTGGCTGTCGCCGTAGATGTTCAGCCCGTAGCGGTAACCACCAAAAGATGCCGTAATCAGGTTCAGCGAATCGATTTCCAGGCTGGCGTTCAGGCTAAGGTTATATACCCAAGCGGGCTGCTCATTGCGGTAACGGTTATACATCGTGGTGCCCGTGTCTTTATAGGTAGTCCATGTCTCGTCTTCGCCGGCAAACTGGCGATGTGCCTGTTTCTGGTAAAATGCTGTCGTTCCCAGTGTGAACTTGCCAACTCGTGCCGCGACATAGGCACTCGCATTGGGCGAGCCGAAGGTGTTGATCGAAGCCGATACGGTGCCGTTCACGCCCTCGATGCGCATGCCCTCGATGGTGACGATGTTCAGGATAGCCGTCGCTCCCTCGGCATCGTAGCGGGAACCAGGCTCGGTGATGACCTCGATGCGCTTGATTACGCTGGCCGGCATGGCCCGCAGCACCTCCCTGGGGTTGGACGACAAACTGGGGTCGGGGTGGCCATTCTTGTAAATCCTGAAACTGCTGTTGCCATTCACGCGCACATTGTCCTGGCCATCAACGCTCACCAGCGGTACCTTGCGCAGCATGTCGAGCACGGTGCTCGTGCGTGCCTCGGGATCAGCCTGCACATTATAACTCAAGCGGTCGTCAAGCGTCTTGACCAGCTGGCGCATCGTCACCACATCCACACCTTTGAGCGATATGGTGTCGTTGACGCTTAAAGTGACACTATCCTGTTTTTCTTCTACTTGCCCAGCAGTTTCCTGGGCCAACGCATGGGCGACCGTCATCATAACAGCAACCATCATCACGATAATTCTTGCCATATTCATTTCTTCTTTTTATCATTGATTTCGGTGGCAAAATTACCCCCATCATCCCGTTCCGTCGCCCTCTCACAACTTACCAAGTCTTAACCGAAAACTTATTTAGTCTTAACGGATTTGGTGGCTGACTGGATTATTGTGTATTTTTGTGGGTGATGAACACGAGGTTGAAATATATCGGAGTGCTGGTGATTGCGGCATTATTGGGTGTCGCTGCTTATCAGGCATACTGGCTCGAGCAACTCCACTTCACCATAGGCGAGCAGATGGATAACAACATCTACGAAGCCATGCGTGTGGCCGACCTCAAGGAGGTCTTTCTGCGCCTCAAGAGCATCGAGGAAAAAGGGCCTCATGGCACGATGGACGTGAGAGCCGGCATTGGCGAGGATGGCAGCATTATTGCCAAAAGTGTCACGACCACCCAGGTCACAATTGACGGCGACATATTGGAGCAAAAGACTGGTGTGGTGCTGCGCTCAAGCCCTCAGGCCGAGAGCGACACAATAGCGGATGACAATGCTTTCATGAAGATGCTGGAAGAGCAGATATCGGTTACCGAACTGGCTGCAATGATACAACAGGGGCTTCACCTGGGCGTTGACCGTTTCGAGGGCACACGCTATGAGAAATATGATAGCTTGCTCACGGCAGGATTGCAGCAATTGGGGTTGAGTGGTGACCATCAGTTGATGTGCATCAAGACCGACACCGTCTTTCGGCATACAACACCAGGATATGCGCCCAGCCAACATGCGCGACAGTTTGTCTATGACTGGGCAAATTACGGCCGCTACGAACTCACCATCGAGCCCACTACGGGACTGGTTCTGCGGGAGATGGCAGGCATCTTGACAGCATCGGGCATTATTGTGTTGTTGCTGTGCCTTGCATTCTATTATTTAATCAGGACCATCCTCAGGCAACGCACGCTTGATGAGATGAAGACCGACTTCACCAATAACATTACCCATGAATTGAAGACCCCCATTGCAGTAGCCTATGCCGCCAACGATGCCTTGCTCAATTTCGGTGAGCAGGCCGATGAAACCAAGCGTCATCATTACTTGACGTTGTGCAGGCAGCAATTGGAGCGCTTGAGCGGCATGGTCGAACAGATTCTGTCGATGAGCATGGAACGGCGTCGGCAGTTCAAACTCAACCTCGAGACGATTCGCTTCTCAGAACTGCTGCAACCCGTCATTGAGCAGCAACAGTTGAAGGCCGATAAACCCGTAACCCTCACGACCCATATCGAGCCTGAAGACTTGACCGTGCAGGCCGACCGTGCTCACTTGAGCAACATATTGAATAACCTTATCGACAATGCCATCAAGTATTCTCCTGGTGAGGCCTGTGTTGAGATTAATGCCACGCCCAGTGCCATTAGTGTCACCGACCATGGTATGGGCATCGCTGCCGATAAATTGCCACACATCTATGACAAATTCTATCGCGTCCCCACCGGCGATCTGCACGATGTCAAAGGCTACGGCTTGGGACTGTTCTATGTCAAAACAATGGTGGAGAAGCATGGCTGGAGCATCGATGCGTCTAGTACTATGGGTAAAGGCACAACGTTTAAAATCATACTGATATGAGCGAGAGCATCAACATACTGCTAGCTGAGGATGAGCGCACCCTGGCCATGATCATCAAGGATACGCTGGACGGTCAAGGATTCCATGTGGCCGTGGCTGGTGACGGAGAGGAGGCGTTGAGGCTATATGCAGCTAATAAACCCGATGTGCTCGTGGTGGATGTGATGATGCCCCGACTCGACGGTTTTGAAATGGTGAGACGCATCCGCAAGAGCGACAGACAGACACCTGTTATCTTCCTGACGGCACGTTCGGCTGTCAATGATGTGGTACATGGATTTGAGATGGGAGCCAATGATTATCTGAAGAAACCCTTCGGGATGCAGGAACTTATCGTCCGTATCAAGGCGCAGCTGGGACGGGCATGCACTGTTGCGCCTCAACCCGAACAGGCCACACATTTCACCATCGGCCAATACCTTTTTGACGCTGTAGTTCAGCGGTTGACTCATGTGCCGACAGGAACACGGAACGAATTGTCCTACCGTGAGAGCGAAATTTTGAGGCATTTGTGCCTCAATCCGAACGAGGTGGTAACGTCCCAGTCACTCCTGCTTGAGCTATGGGGCGATGACAGTTTCTTTAACAACAAGAGCCTGCATGTGTTCATTACCAAGTTGCGGCATCGTCTCGCCCTTGACGCATCGTTGCGTATCGTCAACGTGCGTGGTATTGGCTACAAATTGATTAATGGAGACTGAATTTTATTTAGTGGCTTTCTTGCGTGCGCGCAATTCCCAGGCAGATGGGGCTTGGTCTTCGGGCTGGACGGTGACGGGCATGCCGACGTAGGCATAGTGCTCTTTCAAGGTGATGATGTCCTTGTCAAGCAAGCGGATGCAGCCCTCGCTGGCGCGTCCGGGGACAGTGTTCTCGTTGTTGGTGCTGCCGTGGATGCCGATGCCGCGGTGTCCAGGCGTTTCAAGACGCAGGAACCAGTGACCGTAGGCGAGGATATTTCCGCGACCATCTTTAAAGTCATGCTTCCAAGTTGAGGCATCTTGTATCATGGTGATCTTAAACGGTTTGCGTGCAGGAGATTCTGGAGTGCGCATGTCTCCGCGTTTTTGCTTGTTGCCCTTGTTCTTGCCCATGCAGCAAGGATACTGGGCGACCATGATAGTGTCGCCTGCTGCGTTGCGGTCATAGACACTAAGCGTCATGTCTCGCTTGGAAACTACGATGAAGGCGGTTCCCGTGGGCTTGGCCGGAGGTTCAGGCAATGCGATGGCTGGGGTGCTCTGGACGACGCTTGGGGTGTCCTGGGACTTAGCCGAGTTGTCATTATGGTTGCCGGAACATGCCGTGCCATTTATCGACATGAGCAGTATTGATATGATGCTGATGAATTTGAGTCGCATAGTTGTATTCACGTTGTTGGTTTTACATGGCAAAGGTAATGGAAAACGTCCATACCTGCAAGAGGAGAGGAGGTAATAAAAACACATCCCGCTAGCTCTGTCCAGAGCAACGGGATACTTGTGTGTTCCAATAAAAACTATAAACTTGTGGTTATGAAAATGTAACTGATGTCCTCTCGTTCTTTTAATATGATGTAGTCTGGTATAAGTCTTGCCACATCCCGATGAGGCGAGTCATGACTAGTACTTGACTACGGGTGCAAAAGTATATTTCAGTGATGAATTACTGCAACATTATTAGACTAAGAGGGTGTTTTTATCGACAAATCCATTCCAAAATTGATAAGAATAATTGTATTTGGTAGAAAAATTTTGGGGCTGGATTGGCGTGATGGTCGGAATTCCGTGCCCTGAAGGAGGTGATGCATGCTGATCAGATTTTGAATAATTATAAGATTATCTACTTGTCATCAGTTGTTTTTTAACAAATCCAAATTAAAAATTTGTTTTTGTGTGTGACTTGCACTAATTTTGCACCGATAAAAAAATACAGCGTTTTATTACAAACCACAAAGTTTATTTAATTATGTATATTGAAGAGATTCATGCCAGAGAGATTCTGGATTCGCGTGGCAATCCTACTGTAGAAGTTGAAGTGACCCTCGAGAGCGGCGATATGGGCCGTGCATCGGTGCCTAGTGGTGCCTCCACGGGCGAGAATGAAGCCCTCGAGCTGCGTGACGGTGACAAGAAGCGTTACGGAGGTAAGGGCGTGCTCAAGGCCGTCAAGAACGTCAATGAAGTAATCGCCCCCGAGATTGAGGGTATGGATGCCTTTGACCAGCGCGCCATCGACATGGCGATGATTAAGCTCGACGGCACTCCCACCAAGAGCAAGCTCGGTGCCAATGCCATCCTTGGCGTATCGCTCGCCGTAGCTCACGCTGCTGCCAACTACTTCGGTATCCCCCTGTATCGCTATATCGGTGGTACCAATGCCCACGTGCTGCCCGTGCCCATGATGAACATCATCAATGGTGGTGCGCACAGTGATGCTCCCATCGCTTTCCAGGAGTTCATGATTCGTCCTGTTGGTGCCAAGACCGAGGTTGAGGCCGTTCGCATGGGTGCTGAGGTGTTCCACGCTTTGGCTAAGTTGCTGAAGAAGCGCGGTCTGAGCACTGCTGTGGGTGATGAGGGTGGTTTTGCTCCCGCACTCGACGGCATTGAGGATGCCCTGGACAGCATTGTTCAAGCTATTAAGGACGCTGGTTACAAGCCTGGTGACGATGTGAAGATCGCCATGGACTGCGCAGCCAGCGAGTTTGCAGTAATCGAGGACGGCAAGTATTTCTATGACTACCGTCAGCTCAAGAGCGGTCAGCCCAAGGATCCTAAGGGCCGCAAGCTCACCTGCGACGAGCAGATCAAGTATCTGGAGGAACTCATTACCAAGTATCCCATCGACTCGATCGAGGACGGTCTCGATGAAAACGACTGGGACGGTTGGGTTAAGCTCACCAAGGCTATCGGTGACCGTTGCCAGCTCGTGGGTGACGACCTGTTCGTAACCAACGTGAAGTTCCTGGAGAAGGGCATCAAGATGGGTGCCGCCAACTCTATCCTGATCAAGGTGAACCAGATCGGTTCTCTGACTGAGACCCTCGACGCTATCGAGATGGCACACCGTCATGGTTACACCACCGTGACCAGCCACCGCAGCGGTGAGACCGAGGACACCACCATCGCCGACATCGCCGTAGCCACCAACAGCGGCCAGATCAAGACCGGTTCGCTCTCGCGCACCGACCGCATGGCCAAGTACAACCAGCTCATCCGCATCGAGGAAGAACTGGCCGAGGCTGCCGAGTACGGTTACCGCAAGCTCATCTAATCGCACTGGTTAGATAGATAAAAATGAAATCGGGGTCGCCCATGTGGGTGGTCCCGATTTCGTCGTTCCATATCAATTGCGGATATATTTTTGCGGGCTTTTAAACCTTTAGGCTGTTTTGCTATCTGATAAACGTGATGATGAAGAGGTCATTACATTAAAAAAATCATCAAGATACGCACTGGATTAAAGAATATGCTTATCTTTGTGGTGAAATCAAATATTCTGACAATTATGAAAAAATTATTATTATCTTTAGTTGCTCTGATGGCAGTCATGACTGTCCAGGCACAATCAATATGCGGGTCATGGCAAAGCATGCAACCTGAAGTTAAGAATGAGGGTGATAACTATGCGATGATTAGTTATATTAACACCTATAACGAGGATGGTACTTTCGTTTCGGACTGTGATGTGACGCTATCGTCAAAGCCGGCAAAGACAAAGGAAATGGAAGCTGCCATCGTCGGAAGTGTTACAGGAACCTATACGATAACAGGCGATAAATTGGAGATGTACTATAACGTGAATACGTTAAAGGTGGAGTTTGTTAGTTTGTCGGAAAACGGTAAGGTGATGGATGATCCCGACATTCTGTCAGTAGTCAGTGAGAAGATCAGCAAGGAGGCTAAGGCCAAAGTTGCAGAGTCATTCAGTAATGACAGCTACACCTATAAAATAACCGCAAATGGCTCGATGCTTGAACTGACCGATGAGGATGATGGGGAAATAGAGCGGCTGATGCGAATTGCCGACATCAAGCACTGATGTGCAGTGTCGATTAGGCGATAAACACTCAAAAAAAGCGCCTAAAAGAGTGTTGGCAAGAAAAATGTGATTATCTTTGCGACGTTATACAATTTTTATAATGATTATGAAGAAAGTTTTGTTTTCACTTATTGCCCTGATGTCGGTCATGACCGTCCAGGCACAATCCATCTGCGCGTCATGGCGCAGCATGCAGCCCGTTGTTGAAACTGATGAGGATGGTTCGGTGTATATCCAGAACATACTCTACACCTTTAATGAGGATGGTACTTATTCAATGGTTGACGAGTTCACCATTACTTCTGAACCCGCTCCGACGATGGCATTGGAGATTGCTACCAGCATCGATCTGAAGGGCACTTATACTCTTGAGGGTGATAAGCTGACTCTGACCCCTGACAAGTCATCTTATAAGGCTGAAATCCTTAGCATTTCGATGAATGGTAAAGTGGCTAATAATCCGATGGTTTCGTCACAAATCAAGGGCATGCTCAATAGTGAAGAGTTCAAATCAGAGCTTACCGCTGTAGAGACCAACACCATCAAGGTTACCGACTCAACGCTTGAGATGAACAATGGCGAGGAGACGATGATGTTCACCCGCTTTGCTACGATTCAGAACTAAAGACATCTTTAAATGAATAAAAGATCCCGTTAACCATCAAGGTTAGCGGGATTTTTGGTTGTTATGGGGATGCGAAGCCTTATAGTTTGTGGATGAGTGTAAGTCCGTCGCGCAGGGGGATGATGACCTTCTCGACGCGCGGGTCGTCCTTGACGCGGTCGTTAAAGTCAAGGATGCCGCGGGTCTGTGCTTCTCGTTGGGCCTTGGGATCCACAACCTTGCCTGCCCACAGGGTGTTGTCAGCAATGATGAAACCGCCCGGGTTAAGGTAATCCATCACCAGGTCGTAATACTCGACATACTGGCGCTTGTTGGCGTCAATAAAGACGAGGTCGTAATGCTGGCCCAACGTGGGGACGATGTCGCGGGCATCACCGATGTACAGGCTGATGCGTTTGCCGTAGGACGACAGAGCAATGTGCTCACGGATAAAGTCTTCTTGCTCGTCGTTGACTTCGATGGTGTCCACATGGCAGTCGTCATTGGCCAACCCCTCGGCCAGACATAGAGCCGAGTAACCGCTGAAGGTGCCCAGTTCCAGCACGCGTTTGGGACGGATCATGCGCGTAAGCATCTTGAGGAGGCGACCCTGCAGGTGCCCCGAGCACATGTGCCAATAGTAGTTCTGCACATGGGTGTCATGGTCGATGCGCGCCAGCGCCGCCGGCTCCTCATCGATATGCCCCAAAATATATTCCTCTAACTCCTCCTTCATAAAGACAATACTTTTAATCGCCATCCTCATCAGCCTTCGCCAGCAAGTTCAGAAGACAAGAAAGACAAGAAGGACAATAATTATTTAACGATATTGGTGGATAGCATGTCCATCTACTGATATGATTTCGTTAGTTTCTTTGTCAAAGAAATAGCGTTCAACTTTAACAGTTTTGGAAGCGAAATTAACTATGATTCCACATGGTAGTTTAAGAAGACGCATGTAATTGTATAGTTGAGAACGCATGTTGTTCGTTAGGTCATCTACCGCCTTGCATTCAACGATAATGTCTTCTTTACATAAGAAATCCACGCGGTATGTTGCTTGCATAGGTTGACCATGATAAGAAGGATGAAAGGTCATCTCCCTATGATATGGAGTCTTTTGCTCTTCCAGTTGCATTTGCAGTCCCTCTTGATAACAGTACTCATTTAGCCCAGCACCAAGCTCTTTATGAACTTCGTAGATGGCACCGACTATATCATACAAATGCTTTTTTAATGACTCTATATCAATCATAATTGAAAACAATTAAAAATATAAAAATTGTCTTTTTTGTCTTTCTTGTCTTCTAATATGTTGAGAAAAGGGCGTGGAGGGCGAGGCGGTAGCTGTCGAGGCCGAAGCCTGCGATGATGCCTTTGCAGACGGGAGACAACAGGGACTTGTGTCGGAAGGGTTCGCGTGAGTAGATGTTGCTGATGTGGACTTCGACCACAGGGGCGGTGATGGCGGCAACGGCATCGGCGATGGCCACCGACGTGTGGGTATAGCCGCCGGCATTGAGCACGATGCCGCAGTCGTCAAAGCCCACTGCCTGCAGCTTGTCTACGATTTCCCCCTCGATGTTACTCTGATAGATATCAATGGCGTGCTCAGGGAAAGCCTCAATCAGTTCTTGCAGGTACTGGTCGAGCGAGCGGTTGCCATAGACTTCAGGCTCGCGACGGCCCACGAGGTTCAGGTTGGGGCCGTTGATGATGTGGATAACCATGTTATTTCTTGAAGTAATACAGGAACGAGGCGATGCCTTGCAAAGCGGGCTTGCGCTGCCCCTCGATCTCCATCTTGAAGTCGATCTCGGCCTTGCAGATGCCGCGCAGGTCGGCAATATTGTGCAACTTGGTGACGAGCCGCACGCGGCTGCCGGTGATGACGGGTTGGCCGAAACGCATCTTGTCCATGCCGTAGTTGACCTGCATCTCCAGGTTGTTGACCTCGATGATCTGGTTCCACAGGTGAGGAATCAGTGACATCGTCAGGTAGCCGTGGGCAATGGTGCTGTGATAAGCACTTTCGGCCTTGGCGCGCTCTACATCCACGTGGATCCACTGGTGGTCGAGTGTAGCATCGGCAAACATGTTGATGCGGTCCTGATCTACGGTGAGCCATTCACTGCTACCGAGTTCCTCGCCCAGATGCGAGGCAAATTCTTCGTAAGAGTTGATTGTCAGCATAGTATTCTGTAGTTTTTTATTCACTAGTTTGTTGTTTCTGTAGATTTGAGGCGGTGGCGCATAATCAAGGCGGTGACCATACTGGTGAGCAGGCCGACGGCGGCTACAAGGGCCAGAGTGATGAGCACGTCCACCCACTGGACCTCGACGGGATATGCGCTGATAATCATGTTGGAGGGGTCCCCGCTAAGTCGAAGCCAGCCGAACTGTTGCTGGCAAAAGCACAGGACGAGTCCAATGATGGTGCCGGTAACGGCTCCTGCCAGGGTGATGAGCCAACCTTGCAGGACAAAGATGCGGGATATCTGGCTGTTGTTAGCACCCAAGGCCCGCAGCGTTGCGATACTCTCGTCTTTCTCGATGATGAGCAACGACAGCGTGCTGATGACATTGAAAGTGGCAATGACCAGAATGAATGCCAGCAAGAGGAAAGCCATCCATTTCTCGATGTTGACAAGGCGGTAGGCCTCGCGCTGCTGCATCAGGCGGTTCTTCACCTGATAGCTGCTGCCCAGTGCTCGGGAAATATCTTTCATGACCTGCTGTTCGCTAGCGTCAGGGGAGAGCTTTATCTCGATTTGCGTCGCCTCGGTATCGTAGTCGAACAGTTGCCGCGCCATGTCGAGCGGTACATAAATCATGTCAGCATCATAACTGTTTTGCTGTAGCTGGAAGATGCCCGACACAAACAGGGAATCTTGTCTGAAAGCGCCCATGGGGTTGGCCAAGTTGACGCGGCCTTGACGCTGAGGCGCGTACAGGCGCACCATGCCGATGAAATCGGGCCTTACCATCAACCGGATGGCGGGTCCCGCTCCAGCAACAGCATAGCGAGAGACCTGGTCACGCAGTTTCCACTCGCCGTCGACGATCACCGAGTCCATGTCGTTCATCGTGTTATAGTCATCGGGGACGCCCTTGAGTAGCACGGGCATCTGCATCTGTGCATAGATGGCTAAAGCCTGATCCTCAATGACGGGAATGGCTCGTTCCACGCCAGGGATGGCGCTCACGGCATCGATGATGCTATCGGCATCAGTCACCGTCTTGCCCAATGTGGCGGTGATTGCCACCTGAGGATCCAGCTTGGCGAGTTTTCCCATAATCAGCCCGCGGAAACCGTTAAAGACGCTCAGCACGCAAATGAGGGCGGCAGTGGACACCACAACGCCGCACAGGGCGACAATCGAGATGATGTTTACCGCTTGATGTCCTTTCTTGGACACCAGGTAACGACATGCTATCTTTAACGGGAGGCTCATATTAGTTTTTAGTCCTTAGTCCTCAGTTTCTGACTTGTCTTTGGACTCTTCTTTGGGCTTGTCCTTAGCGAGGAGCTCGTCGATATGGTCGATATAGTCGAGCGAGTCGTCGATGTGGAACTTCAACTCGGGGCAGCGGCGCAACTGGTAGCGCGTCTGCTGAGCCAGCTGGTGGCGGATGCTGCGCTCGCTGTTGTTGATGTTATCCATGATGGCCTGGGCGCTCTCGCTGGGGAAGATGCTCAAGCGCACGTTAGCCACGCTCAGGTCGGGCGAAACGCGCACACTGCTCACCGTGACGAGCGTGCCGCGCGTCTTGGCAGTCTCACGGCGAAAGATCTCGCTCAGCTCCTTCTGTACCAGGCGGCTGATTTTCTGTTGTCTTGTTGTATCCATTATATTGATTATCTATTGTTTTGCAGCTGCAAAGGTACAACTTTTTCTAGAAAATCTAGAGTTTCTGGATAATCTAGATACTCTTGAGTAAAAGAAGAAACCGAGGATTTTTGTGAATCCTCGGCTCCTGATGGTCAGTGCCACGTGCACGTGGCACTATGTGTTAACGGATTACTCCTCGGGGAGCATGACAACTTCTACCTTGTTGCCGGCAGCCAGAATCTGGCGTGCAAAGGCGGCAATGGTCTCAGGAGTCTGGGCATTGATGATGTCCTCATATCCGGTGTGGTCGTCAATGCCGCGGGTCACGTAGCTGATGAGGGTGTTCATCCAGTAGCTGTTCTCCTTGAGTTCGGTGCCATGGTCCTTGATCATGAGTTCCTTGATCTCCTTGAGGGTGGTTGCGTCGATGGTCTTGCAGGCCTCAACGATTTCCTCGTTCATGATCTTAAGGGCAACATCAGCCATCTCGGGCTTCACCGGGCAGTAAGCCATAACGGTGGTGAAGGGACGGTCGCCATTGATGGTAGCATAGCCGCTTGCGCCAGCCGAATAGGCTGCACCGGCATCCTCGCGGATTTTCTGCAAATAGATCTTGCCGAGTACCTGACCCAGCATGTCAGCCTTGATGCTGTTCTCCAGACTGTAAGGAGTCTTGGTGTCATACCAGTAGATGCGGGCATTGGCCTTGGGCGTTTCCATCTTGCGGGTGAAGTGGTTGATGGTCTGGCCTTCGGGATGGGTATCGGTGTTCTGCCAGTTGGAGAGATTACCCCTCTTGCCGGGCAGCGAAGCGATGTACTGCTCAATGAGCGGACGAATAACGGCTTCGTCAAAGTTACCTACGAAGAAGAAGGTATAGTTGGCGGCGTTTGCGGTACGCTCCTTGGCAATCTCGAGCACGCGGTCATAGTTCACGTTCTGCAGATCCTCAACATGGAAGGGCTTGCTGCGCCAGCTATGGTTGTTGAGGGTGTATTCTACCGAGTCACTGAAAGCCGACTCAGGCGTCAGACCCTGGTTCTTGAGCACGGTTTCGAGCTGGGTCATCAGCTGGTTGTAACTCTTCTCGTCCTTGGTAATGTTGGTAAACTTGAGGTAAGCGAGCTGGAACATGGTCTCCAGATCCTTGACGGTTGACTGGCCGCTGACAACGTCGGTAAAGGCGTTCATACTCAGGTTGGCGCTAGCCTGTTTGCCGGCCATTGCCTTCTCAAGCTCGGTGGCCGAGAAGTTACCCAGACCGCTCATCATGGTGATGAAGCTGAGAAGTTCAGTGTTGGCCCAATCCTTCTCGCTATAGAGCGACTGGCCACCGCGAGCGCGGGCGGTCATGCGGATCTCGTTCTCCTTGAAATCGGTCTTCTTGAGGATGACGCGGGCACCGTTGCTCAACTCGAGTTCCTTGTAATCAAACTGGCTGTTGTAGTTTTCCTTTTTAATTTTACCCTTCTTGGGCATCTTGGCAATCAGGGGCTCCTGCTTCACGTTATCGACAAATGCCTCAACCTCGGCGTTCAGACCTGCATCCACGGCATTCTTCAGGCCCTCGGGAGTGGGATAAACGGCATCCTCCTTCTCCTGGTTGAAGTTCATCACAACGAGGTTCTTGCCATCGGTGCGGATGAGTTCGGGCATCATTTTGTTGACGAGGTCGACGGGAATCATGGGCACGATCTGCTTCATGATTTCATACTCCTGCTCAATCGAGGGAATGGGGTTGTTGTCGAGGTAGTTGCGATAGTACTGAGCGGCAAAGCTTGCATTGGGAATCTTGTTGCGCTCGTTGTACTGGCGCTCAAGACGGCTCATGTACTCTTCCTTGGCGCGGTCATACTCGGTAGCCGTGAAACCATGCTTTGCGGCTCGCATGGCCTCGGTAACTACAGCCTGGACAGCGGCCTCGGCCATTCCTTCCTTGGGCATGATGCCCATGGTGAAGGCGTCCTTAGTGTTAGCAAACAGGTAGTTGCCATCATAGGCGCTGGCCTGGATGAAGGGACAATCGGGATCCTGGGCTTTATCGGACAGACGCTCATTGAGCATGCTGCTCATCATGGAGGATGCATAGTCGGTCAGCATATATACCAGATCTCCCTTCATCTCCTTGGGGAAGGTCTCATGCTTGAACATCACCATTACCTGGCTGTACTGCTGCTCCTTGTCCTTGTCAACCACGATAATGGGTTGATCATTGTCGGGCACGGGCTCGTCAACAACCTGAGCGGCGTTGGGGTCAGGAGCGGGAAGGCCCTTGAATAGCTCCTTGATCTGGGCCTCGATGTGGTCAACATCTACGTCACCCACGATAACGAGAGCCTGATTGTCGGGACGATACCACTTGTGGTAGTAGTCACGCAGCTCGTTGTACTTGAAGTTGTCCACAACGCTCATCAGACCGATGGGCATGCGCTTGCCGTACTTCGAACCGGGATACAGGGTCTCGAGCTGGTTTTCGAGCATGCGCTGCTGGGCACTGCGGCGCAGACGCCACTCCTCGTGGATCACGCCACGCTCCTTGTCAATCTCCTCATCGGTGAGCAGCAGACCGTTGCTCCAGTCCTTGAGAATCAGCAAGCAAGAGTCGATTGCGCTCTGGCGTGTGCTGGGCACGTCGTTGATGTTATAGACGGTCTCGGCAATGCTGGTATAGGCGTTCAAGTCCTTACCGAAGGCTACACCCAGCGAGCGGGTATAGTCGATGATGCTCTTGCCCTCGCCGTTGAAGTGCTCACTGCCGTTGAAGGCCATGTGCTCCAGGAAGTGGGCAAGACCACGCTGGCTCTCCTCCTCCTGGATGGAGCCTACGCGCTGGGCGATGTAGAAGTTCACGCGGTGCTCGGGATAGTCGTTGTGGCGGATGTAGTAGGTCAGTCCGCAATCCAACTTGCCGATGCGTACCTGGTCATCAACAGGGATGGGACCCATCTGTTGAGCCTTAAGGCCACTGGTGCTGAATGCCATTATCATCAACAGCATTGCAGCAAAGATTCTCTTCATTTTCATGTGATTGAAAAATTGGTTGTTATAAAGTTATTGATACAGTTATTCTATATGTTGTTAGACTTCTTGAATCGTCATTTGGTTGCAACACAGCCGTGTGAATCTTCCAAACTAACACGCAAAGATAGTCTTTTTCTTTAGATGCGGCCTATAAAAACCTGTTTCTTTTTGTTTTACTGTTCGCGGGTGAGTTCGTTGATCTGTTCAATCATCTCGTCGTTAGTTCGCTGCAGTTTGCGGTAGAAGGACAGACCGATAGCCATACCGAGAACGCCACCTGCGACTATCGAGATGAGGATGATAAAGAAGAATATGGCCATGCTCTCAGGGCCAAGTTTGCTTGCTTCAGTTGTGTATAGTTCATAGGAGTACCAGGGAAGCCAAATGGCGGCAGTACAAAAACTGATGATCAACTGTTTCTTGCGGTTCTGTTTCATCTGCATCAGTTTGCGGGCTGTCTCCACAAGGTCGTCTCCCATATTGCTGATTTTCATTCTGTTAATGAGATATTCAGCGACGAATGAGCCAGCAAATATCACGATGGTGAAAATGATGAATGCCCATGACATACCCGATTCGATGAAATCCCAAATCATGAAGGGTACAAACAGACCCAGTATCAAGCAGTACCAGAAAAGGGTGTGGTGAAGACTACGCATTTTGCCTTGGATAGTTTTCTTCACCAGGTCTTCATTGAGGCGTCCCTGCTGGTCTACCTTGTTCTTGAGCGCTGCAATTTGCTGTCGCAGGTCGTCAAGTTCGTTAAAGTCATTAAGGTTGTCGTTCAGTGTTTCCATATCTTAGGTGTAGTTTTAGTTCATCTGTTTGAGTTGTTCCTTGATGCGGTAGAGGCGCACCGACACGTTCTTGACATTGATACCCACAATCTGGGCAATCTCGTCATAACTCATGTTCTCGAGCCACAGCAGCACGATGGCACGGTCAAAAGGTTGAAGCCGCTGGATGCGAGCGTGCAGCATGTCGGTCTGGCGGTTGTCAGCGTCGTTCTTGTCAAACAGGTCGATGCCTTCCATGAGCGGTTGAGTCTTGCGGCTCTTTTTCTTGCGGTCGATGGAGATACAAGAATTCAGGGTCACCTTGTAAATCCACGTCTTCAAGTCGCTCTTGCCCTGAAAGGAGGCGGCTCCCTGCCATAACTTGATGAGCGCCTCCTGGAAGAGGTCATCGACCTCCTCCTTGTCCTTGGAGAACATGTAGCACACCGTGTAGATGGTGCCCTTGTTCTCGCGGATGATGCGCGCAAATTCGGCTTCGTTGATTTCCATTTTAAATCATTTTTTGCCCGTTAGACGCAATGGTGAACTAAAAAACTACACAATATCTTGATTTTTTTCTTTTTTATCCTTCTCTATTGGAAACTAAGGACTAGGGATTAGAAACTAAAAAGTCTGCATATCGACGAGGTGCTTGTAAGCACCCTGCTGGGCGATGAGTTGGTCGTGGGTGCCGCGTTCGATGATGCGTCCGTCCTGCATGACGCAGATCAGGTCAGCTCCCTTGATGGTGCTCAGGCGGTGGGCGATAACCAGCGTGGTGCGGCCATGCATGAGTTTGTCGAGAGCATCCTGCACGAGGTGCTCGCTCTCGGTATCGAGGGCGCTGGTCGCTTCGTCGAGGATGAGGATGGGCGGATTCTTCAAGATGGCACGGGCGATGCTGATGCGCTGGCGCTGGCCGCCCGAGAGTTTGCAGCCGCGGTCGCCGATGTTGGTGTCGAAACCCTGTTCGCTGGCCATGATGAAGTCGTAGGCATTGGCGATGCGGGCCGCCTCTTCGACTTGTTCGCGCGTGGCACTCTCCACGCCGAAGGTGATGTTATTGTAGAACGTGTCGTTGAACAATATGGCCTCCTGATTGACGTTGCCCATCAGACCGCGCAGGTCGGTGATGTTGAACTGGCGGATGTCGGTGCCGTCGATGCTGATGGAGCCCTCCTGCACGTCATAGAAACGTGGCAACAGGTCGGCCATCGTCGTCTTGCCGCTGCCGCTCTGCCCCACAAGAGCGACCGTCTGACCCCGCTTGATGTCGAGTGACACGCCGTCGATGACCCAAGCGTCACCGTAGCGGAAACGCACGTCCTTGTACTGGATACCGTCTGTCATCTGGGTCAGCGTGACGGGGCGCTCGGGGCTCTTGATGGGATTGTCGGCGGTGAGGATCTTGTCGATGCGCTGCATCGAGGCCAGACCGCGCTGGATGGCATAGCTGGCCTTGGACAGGTCCTTAGCAGGGTTGATGATGCTGTAGAAGATCACCATGTAATAGATGAACTTGGGCGCGGTGATGCTGCTGTGGCCGCCCAGGATGAGCGTGCCGCCAAACCACAGCACGATGGCGATGGTCAAGGTGCCCAGGAACTCGCTCATGGGGTGGGCCAACTCGTAGCGGCGGCTCAAGCGGGTCACGATGTTGCGGTATTTCTCGTTCTCGCCTTCAAAGCGGTTGCGCACCTTGTGTTCGGCGTTGAAGGCCTTGACGATGCGCAGACCGCCAATGGTCTCTTCGATATTGCTCAGCATTACGCCCCATTGGGTCTGCCCTTCGAGGGAAACGCGCTTCAGGCGTTTGCCCACGCCGCCCATAATCAGGCCTGCTATGGGGAGCAGTATCAGCACGAACAGGGTCAACTGCCAACTCAGGGCAATCATCATCGTCAGGCAGGCGATGATCATAATGGGGTTCTTGAACATCATGTCGAGTGACGACATGATGGAATTCTCGACCTCGGTCACGTCGCCGCTCATGCGGGCCATCACGTCGCCCTTGCGCTCATTGGAGAAGAAGCCGATGGGCAGGGACACGATCTTGCTGTAGATCTGATTGCGGATGTCGCGCACCACGCCGGTACGGATGGGAATCATGAAAAAGGCGCTCAGGTAGGCACAGCCCGTCTTGAAGGCGGTCATCACCACCAGTGCAGCTGCAATGCAGGCCAGGGCAGTCGATTGCCCATAGCGCTCGATGATGCACTGCACATAGTAGTAGAAGTTGTTGGTCAGCACGGCATCCAGTTTGCCGCTGCTCATTTCCATATAGCTGTAGGTCTGTGTGTTCAGCCCGAAAAGCATCTCCAGGATGGGGATAATCAGCGCAAACGAGAACAGCGTCAAGAATGCGGTCAAGAGGTTGAACAGGATGTTCAACACAATATATTTCTTATAGGGTGGTACAAACCGCCTCAACAATTGCCAAAAACCTTTCATAGCCGCAAAGGTAGTATAAAGTTTAGAGTTTAGAGTTTAGAGTTTAGAGTTTTTTGAGTTTTCAGTTAATTGAGGGGAAGTCAGATTAACCATCAATTCTTGGAATTTGGCTCTTCTTTGCTACCTTTGTGAAAAAATCAGCCGAAACGGGTTTACATTTCCACGTCCTGAAACGTCTATCTAGTGTAATTGACCCACGACTATGACAAAAAGTGAATTGGAAATACTGTTCAAAACGCATTACGCGACTATGTATCGGCTGGCGGTCTCCCTGCTCTACGACGAGGATGAGGCGCGCGATGTCGTGAGCGACATTTTCACCTCTTTGCTCGATGGTGACATGGCTATCCGCAGTGACAACGCCCGTGGCTTCCTGCTGACGTGCGTGCGCAACGGCTGTATCAATGTAATCCGCCACAAGCAGACGCGGGAACGCTTCATCAACCTCTATTCGTCAAAAGCAGAGGCGCTTGCCGATAGCCCTGACGACTCGATGATGCTTGCCGAACTGCGCGAATACATCGACAACCACCTGCCGCCGCTCTCGCGCCGCATTTTCACCCTGCGCTACCTGCAAGACATGACCTGCCAGCAGGTCGCCGAGGCCGTGGGGGTGAGCCGCGTGACGGTCCATCACCACTTGTCACAGTCATTGGAGAAAATCAACGCTTATTTCTCAAACAACAAATAATTTAGTAGTTATTTTAACTACGAATTTCACGAATTAGACTAATGGATTTTTAGGGTCTTAGTGCAATTGGCGTAATTCGTAGTTTTTCAACAATTCAAAACGATAGACGTTATGGAACAGAACGATAAAATCCGTCTCTTGCTCGACATGCACGAGCATCCCGAGAATTACACCGACGAGCAGTTGGCTGCCATGTTTGATGACGAAATGCAGGAGCACATGGCTGCAGCCAAGCGCGCCCTGACCGACATCCCCGAGCCCGATGTCGATGCCGAGTGGCAACGCTTCGAGCAAGCGCATTTCGCGCCCACACGTGACCGCCGCTGGCTCAAGGTAGCAGCGATGATTGCTGGCGTGCTCATGCTCTCGGCCTTCACCTATGCCGCCATCCATGCTGTGCGTGCCCATCACTCCGAGAGTCAGCAACCCGCAACTGAGCAGGTGGAAAAAGTCAATGGTTCTGTAGAAACATCCGCCTCGACCTCGGCCGAGGACATCGACAGCGTATCACAAGAGCAACCTGTCACCTTCGACAACGTGGCGTTAGAAACCATCATTGGCGATATCGCTGCCAGTCATCAGATGCAGGTTGAGTTCCGCAACGAGGACGTCCGCACGCTACGTTTCTACTTTGTTTGGCAGCCCGATGAGGATCTGGATGCCGCGCTGGAGCGCCTCAACCTGTTTGAGAGTGTGAATATCAGTAAGGAGGGCAATACAATCGTGGTGGAATGATGGCAAGACGCATGATTTTTATCGTGGCGTGCTTGTGCATCGCCACGGCTGCCTTCGGGCAGCGGGTGACGCGGACGTTCAATGACGTGTCGATGAGCGAGGCGCTCAAGTGGCTCAACGAGCGGGGTGGGGAATACAACATCAGTTTTCTCTACAACGAGTTGGAGGACTTCAGGGTGACGACTTCGGTCAAGAACAAGTCGGTGCCCGATGCCATCCAACAGATGATAGGCTTTTATCCCATCAAGATGACTGTGCAGGGCAAGGAAATCGCCGTCGAATGCCCGCAGAAGGCTTCCACGCGCTACAAGGGCACCGTCCTCGACGAGACGGGTCAGCCGTTGCCCTACGCCAACGTCGCCCTGCTCTCGCCGCGCGACTCCTCCCTCATCACCGGCGGCGTGACCAACGAGAGCGGCCTCTTCGTCATCCCCTGTGACCAACAGGGCGTCCTCGCCCGCATCACCTACGTCGGCTACCGCCCCGTCTATCGCCACTGCAAGACCCCTCACTTGGGCACCATCAAAATGCAGCCCGACCAATACGCCCTCGACGGCGTCACCGTCAAGGGCGAACGCCCCCAGTACCAGATGACCACTGGCGGCATGACGGTCAACGTTGCGGGCACGGTGCTCAGCGACATGGGCACGGGTATTGACGTGCTTGGCCAGTTGCCGCGCGTCGATGTCAAGGGCGACGGCCAAGTGAGCGTTTTTGGCAGCGGCACGCCGCTCATCTATATCAATAACCGCCCGATTCAGAGCAATACCGAGTTGTCGCGCCTCAAGTCGGGCGACATCAAGTCCATCGACGTGATTACGAGCCCAGGTGCGCGATACAAAAAGGATGTGTCGTCGGTCATCCGCATCCACACGGTCAAGCCCCAAGGCGACGGCTTCAGTGTCAGCACCATCACCAACGTGCGCAACAACCACGAGTGGGGCGGATATCAGGATATAGACGTGAAATACCGCACTCACGGCCTGGAATTGTTTGCCGAGGGCTACTGGCGCAGCGCGTGGATGGGTGAGGACAATGACATCAATAATGACTTGTTCCTGGAGGATGGCACGGTGCATGTCGGTCAGACGGGTGACACCAAGTACCGCAGCAAGTCGCATTATGAGAAAGTAGGCTTCAATTACGATATCAACGACAACCATTCGCTGGGCGCTTCTTACACCTTGAGCGGGGTCAATATCAAGAACAGCAGCGTCATCGGTGAGCAGCAGATATGGAACAACGGTGTGCTTGAGGGCAGCGTCTTGTATGATGCCCTGGTCAATCGCAAACAAAATCCGTTGCACGATGTCAATATGTATTATGTGGGCAAGGTGGGCCAGCTGTCGATTGACTTTAACGGCACGTGGTATTGTCGCAATGAACGCAATACTGATGAACGCACTGAATTAAGCGATGAACTTGATGACCGCCATGTGCTTACCCAGAGCCGCCAGCGTAACCAGATGACCGCCGGCAAACTCATCCTGAGTCACCCCCTGTGGAAAGGTACCGCCAGCATCGGCACTGAGTTGACCTTTACCCGCACCGACGGCACCTATTCCAACGACGATCAGTCCCATTTGTCATCCGACACGCGCATCCGCGAGAACAATAGTGCGGGCTTTGCCGAGTATGACTTCACCCTGGGCAATTTCACCTTCGGCGCCGGACTGCGCTTTGAGCACATCAACTCCGACTACTATTCGTCAGGCATCCGTGAGGAAGAACCCAGTCGTACCTACAACGACTGGTTCCCCAATGCCTCAGTCGCCTGGAAGAAAGACAAGTGGAACTGGCAACTGAACTATAGCCGCCGCATCAACCGCCCCAGTTATTTCCAGTTGCGCAACTTCATCCAGTACGATAACCGTTACACCTACGAGGGTGGCAATCCGCTGTTACGACCGCAGCTGAACCACCGTTTGGAGTTGTCGGCGATCTACTCGTGGCTGAGCCTGCAGGTGCGCTACACTTACAGCCAGAGCACTATGTGCTGGATGCCTGTGCTGGAGCCGGACAAGCGTTACGTCTTGCTGTGCACGCGCAACTATGGCGATGCCCAGCGCTTGTTTGCCTCGTTGGTGGCTGCACCGCGCTTCGGTGTCTATCGCCCAACGGTGACGTTGAGTTTCAATAAGGTCTTCTTTGATGCCGAGCAGTATGGCTCTCGATTGACCCATCACAAGCCCCTGTGGCGGTTTGAACTGAGGAACACCTTTGTCCTGGGCCATTCCTGGTCGGCTGTACTGGGTGTGCGCATCGCGAGTGATGCCGATGACGAGTTCATGAGTGTCAAACACTATTGGACTATCGGGGCCAGGATCAACAAATCCTTCTTCAACAAGGCGCTGCTGGTCAACCTCTATGCCGACGACATCTTTAGGACCAGCCAGGAGCGATGGACCACCTACGGCATCGGCACCAATATCACCAAGGATTGCTACAACTTTGACCGCACCATCGGCCTGACTGTGACCTATAACTTCAACGTCACCCGCAGCAAGTACAAGGGCACCGGTGCCGGGAACGACGAGAAATCCCGCCTGTAATCAATGATATACAGGAAATAGCTTCAACATATCACCCAATGCAATCCACCCTCTCACCAGCGACAGCGAGAGGGTGGAAGATGGACTGTTCATTTGCGCATCAATTTGATGTACCACTCTTCATCGGGAGAGTGTCCCCAGAATACTTTGCCATCACCTCCGAGGTCCCATTGGTTTGTTACTTGAATCAAGAGGGACGGCAAGCGATCATAATTACTGGTTTTGATCATCATTCGTTCCTTGCGACGGAACTTGCGATGGCAAAACTGTTTTCCGCGTTTTTGAGACTTACAGCAACAAAAAGTGCTGACAGGAGTTTTTTTTCTGCTTCTGCTCATTATACCTGTAATGTTATGAGTGGGCATGGCTATTGCCTATTGTGCCACTCCGTTAAACATTACGAGGCTTTAGTGGAGACATATCTCCTGTTCAATTGTATTTGTTCCATTATATTGATTGTAAGTTGTCTTATAGCTTCGTTTTTATTAAGGTTTCATCTCATTGAACATCGTGGTATCGTTGTCAAACAATTCGAGGATTTCAGCTATATGTGGATTCGAGCGTTGTGCAATCAACGCAACATATTCACTTTGACCGTCTTCTCCTTTGACTTCTGCTGTTCGTATGATGTAGTGCTTCTGCTGTTCTGCGCCATTAAACCATTTCAAGAAAAGTCTTGCACGTTGGGCTTGCTTTCCTCCTTCAGAGCTACAAAGGTAAAGAAGTATGTCAGGATTCTCTCTAAAAAACTCTTCAATGATGCAGATTATGGTTTTGGGAATTTTGGGATCGCTAGGAGATTTGCTATGACTTGGGTTGGTAAGATTAAACCAAAAGACCGAAAAGAATGGATTGTCTTCTTGGTCAAAAGTTACGATGTATTCTACATCATGATCAGTTCTGAAATGTAGACGGCCAGAAATTTCTGCTACGGTGTAAGGCGCCAGCAGATTAATGTTGTTGATATCAAGGGCATTCATGGTTTAATTCCACTCAATATCATAATAGCCAGACTCTGCTGCCTCTTTTTTGCGGCGTTGGCGCTCGGCATACCATTCTTCGGCTTCTTTCTGCCGTCTTTCCTTGATCTCACGGCCGCGAGCAAGCAACGCAAGGATATCCTCACGTGTGAATTTCCTTATGGGTTCATTTCCGTCCATATCATCAAATTGTGTTTTGTGTTTTCTTTTTGCAAAATTAGTGCCAATAGATTGAAATGCCAAATTTTATTGATGGTTTCTAAAGATAGCCCGAAATTTTATGTTAATTACAAGTATATTATGATATAACGTTTTAATATCATATTCTTTTTAGTTATTTGTTCAATTGCAATTCCTGTATATGTCCAGCGGGTGACGCGGACGTTCAATGACGTGTCGATGAGCGAGGCGCTCAAGGGCACCGTCCTCGACGAGACGGGCCGGCCTTGCCCTATGCCAACGTCACCCGCAGCAAGTACAAGGGCACCGGCGCTGGCAACGACGAGAAATCCCGCCTGTAACAGCAAAAACAACCGATTGAAAAAACAACGGTCGCGGGTGAATGCACCTGCGACCGTCAACGTGAGGTTTTTTCTGGGTGTTATAATGATTGTTAGTATTGTTAGTTTTAAGTTTTAAGTTGTTAGTTTTAAGTATGAATACTATCGCCTAAAACCTAAAACCTAAAGCCTCACTTAATGATTCCCATCTGCTTGCCGATCTTGATGAAGGCGTTGATGCACTTGTCGAGGTGCTCACGCTCGTGACCGGCCGATACCTGCACGCGGATGCGGGCCTGGCCCTTGGGCACAACGGGATAGTAGAAACCGGTAACGTAGATGCCTTCCTTCTGCAGCTCGGCAGCGAAGTCCTGCGACAACTTGGCGTCGTAGAGCATCACGGCGCAGATGGCGCTCTGGGTGGGCTTGATGTCGAAGCCGGCAGCGATCATCTTGTCGCGGAAGTAGTTCACGTTGTCAACCAACTTGTCGTGCAGGGCGTTGCTCTCCTTGAGCATCTTGAACATCTCGATGCTGGCACCCACGATGCCGGGAGCGATACTGTTGCTGAACAGGTAAGGACGTGAGCGCTGACGCAGCATGTCGATAATCTCCTTGCGACCAGTGGTGAAACCGCCCATGGCACCGCCGAAGGCTTTGCCCAGCGTGCCGGTGAAGACGTCGATGCGGCCATAGATATTGTACTGCTCGGCTACACCGTGGCCAGTCGGGCCAACAACACCTGCCGAGTGTGACTCATCGACCATCACCATGGCGTCATATTTCTCAGCCAGGTCACAGATCTTGTCCATAGGAGCCACGTTGCCGTCCATCGAGAAGACGCCGTCGGTAGCGATGATGCGGAAGCGCTGCTCCTGGGCCTGCTTGAGGCACTCCTCGAGTTCGCCCATGTCGGCGTTGGCATAGCGGTAGCGTTTAGCCTTGCACAGGCGCACGCCGTCGATGATCGAAGCGTGGTTCAGCGAGTCGCTGATGATGGCATCCTCCTCGGTCAACAGGGCCTCGAACAGACCACCGTTAGCGTCGAAGCATGAGCCGTAGAGGATAGCGTCCTCGGTGTGGAAATAGTCGGCGATGGCAGCCTCAAGTTCCTTGTGGATATCGCTGGTACCGCAGATGAAGCGCACCGATGACATACCGTAGCCGTGGTGGGACATGGTCTCGGTAGCGGCCTTGATCAAGCGGCTGTTGTCGCTCAGTCCCAGATAGTTGTTAGCGCAGAAGTTCAGCACCTCGTCATTGGGCTTCACCTTGATGTCGGCGCGCTGCGGCGTGGTGATGATACGTTCATTCTTGTACAAACCGGCAGCCTGGATGTCGGCGAGCTCCTTCTGGAGATGTTCCTGAAATTTTCCGAACATGATAAAAATCTATTTTAAAAGGTTTGACATTAATGTATTTTAGTTTTTAGTCCTTAGTCTTTAGTCCTTGATTGGGGGACCGGAAACGGCTATCAGCCCACAAAGATAATAATATTTTTCTATTGTTTCGGATTTTTTCTTTGTAAGATTTTTGGCCCCCAAAATCCTAGTCGTTGTCGGCGCTCGAGAGGACGTTACCCTGGCGCAACGGAGTGAACGAGTGCTGCGGCTCAGGGCTCAATTCCTGCTGGCGGCTCTGTTCGTTGCGGTCGCGGCGCTTGCGGTGATGCCAGCGTGTGCTGCCGCTGTCGTCGGTCTTGGCTTCGGTAACGTCGATTGCGACGGTCCCATCTATGCGTTTGCCACCATTGAGGGCGTACAGCTCATATTGCTCAATGATGTTGATGAGTTTGGCGGGATAAGCCTCATCTTCGGCATAGCCGCAATCGCGCAGCCCTTGGGCCCAACTGCGGTAGTCGGTCACATCAAGCTGGTAGAGGACGCTGTAGCGAGGCCCCTTCAGGAATTTGGCATGGTCAAGGAAGGAATCCTCGGGCGCGCCATACTTGCGGTATCCCACTGTGCCCAGCGAATCGCAGCCGCCATAGACCTCACCGGTCCAGTGGTAGGCTTTGATGCCGAAATGGTTGTTGGCTTCCATGGCCATCTTACTCTGGCCCACACTGCTCTCAAGGATGCCTTGAGCCAGGGTTATGCTTGCCGGCACGCCGAAATCTCTTTCTTGCTGCAGCGCTACCGTCTTGTAACGCTCGATATAATCAATATAACGTTGATGTTTGGTCTGCGCCGTTACCGATATGGCTGAAAACAGCACAAAAATCAAGCAAAAAACAGATAATTGCTTGTTCTTTGGAAAAAAATCTATAATTTTGCGTTCAAAGTCAATAAAACTCATAATTTCGAATATGGTCGAAAAGAAAATCACCACAAAGGTAAGGGTTTATTCTTATAATGAACTCACCGAGGAGCAAAAAAAATTAGTTGACCTTGCTCGTGAGGCAACGACACACTCCTATTCACCCTATAGTAATTTCAGGGTCGGTGCCGCTTTGAAGCTCGACAATGATGAGGTCTTTATCGGTGCTAATCAGGAAAATGCGGCCTTTGCCGGCATCTGTGGCGAGCGTGCAGCGCTCTATGCCGCAGGAGCTAAATTCCCTGGAGTCCCAGTCAAGTCGGTTGCTATCACTTCTTTCACCCGTGGCGAGTTTGTTGAGGAGCCTACAGCACCCTGCGGCGTGTGCCGCCAGGCCTTCCTCGAATTTGAGAAGAACGGCCATCCCATCGAACTCATCCTCGCTGGCAAGGAAAAAATCTACATCCTCGACAGTTTCCAGTCCACCATGCCCCTGTCGTTCACTGAATTCTAAGGTTTTTCTTTGAACTTCACGCCAACTCATTAAACAGTTTAGAGACGCAAACCCTTGCGTCTCTAATTGTCTTGTTCTATGTCAAATATAACGAGGGTGACGCTATGCGCCACCCTCCTCTATCTAATAATATGCAACAATCAAAGTTGAATGCTTAAATGGCACCACTCAACAGGTAGTCGATCAGGGCGGTGACATCGCCAATGCTGGCGGAGC
>CAMYUW010000031.1 GCA_947302275.1 uncultured Prevotellaceae bacterium | reverse complement strand
CCAGCACGTTGCGTGCAAAGCCTTCGCTAATGCTCTTGGCAATGTCCAGAGGCGTAACTCCATCCTCATATTGGCGTACATTGCCGTCAGGAAACTTAATGTTAATCATAATAAGTTGTTAATAGTTAGTTGTTTGCGTCGTGCCATACAACAGCACAACAATTTAAACTGCAAAGGTAGTGCAAGTTGAGGACAGAACAAAATGAAAAATTGTTTTTTTCATTTTTCATGTCTCGACGCAGCCTAACTTCGAGACGTAGTATGTTCCCTAGGTCATAGGATTCGAAAAAATGACTATCTTTGTAGTCATTAATAGCAAAAAACAGTTTTTAGAGATGAAATTGTTATTTAGACTCATTGGGGGCCTTCTTTTGGGGGCGGTTATCGGGCTGATTATTATCATTCCCATCATTGCGTTAATCGACGGCGAATCGGTCATGACAGTGGCGAGCACTATCTTCGGCAAGCTCACCCTGCAGAAAGTTGCCGGCATCGCCTGGATGCTGCTCGCGGTCCTGCTTGCCGCTGTCCTTAACATTGTTATCCATGAGGGAGGCCATTTGGTGGCGGGACTGTTGACGGGTTACAAGTTCGTGTCGTTCCGTTTCTTTAACTGGACGCTTATCCGCAAGGACGGGCGCCTGCTGTGGCGCAACTTTGAGTTGGAGGGAACGGGTGGACAGTGCCTGATGGCCCCACCCGACAAGCCGTTGGAGGAGATTGACACGCGGTGGTACAATGCCGGCGGTGTGCTCGCCAATGCCTTCATCACCCTAATCGCCATCGTGCTGATATGGTTCCTAGATCTACCTTCATGGCTGAACATCCTGCTTGGCATGATGGCGCTTTTCGGCATTTTTGGGGTATTGACCAACGGCATTCCCATGAAACTGGGCGGTGTCGCCAACGACGGATACAATCTACTGCAACTGGAGAAGGACCTGGCAGCCAAGCAGAGTTTCTGCAACGTTCTTGAATTCAATGCACGCAACCAGGGTGGCGAGATGTACAGCCAGATGCCTGAGCGCCTGTTCAACATACCCGACCCTATCGACTGGAAGAACCCCATGCATGCGGTCACCGTGCTGGCCTCTGCGACGCGCAAGCAGGCTCAACACCAGTGGGAAGAATCCTACCAGCAGCTCACCGAGGCGAACAACCACAAGGGCGACATTATGCCCCTGTACCAGCTGGAACTGGAGAATATGATGACACTGGCATGCATCGCCACAGGCCGCGATGAGGAAGCACGCCAGCACTACACTGACAAAGTAGCCAAATACGTTTCCCACCACGCCCCTACGCAGAGCGACAAGCAGATGACGGCCATGGCGGTAGCCCTCGCCCTGGAAAGTGACCGTCCCAAAGCCGAAGAACTGCTCCACAAACTCGAGGACGAGCGCGACAAGTACATCCATCAGGGTGATGTCGCCATGAGCCTTGACCTCATGCACTGGTTCCTCAACAACCATCCTGCCCAATAGACGAAGAAAACAACAAGCAATCCGGCTACCTGCAAATTATTAAAAGCAAGAAACACAAGAAGTACAATTTGCTGACTAACAGAAAATTGCACTTCTTACTTTTATTCTTTCTTGGGGTCGTTGTTCTTTCTTTTGCCAGGATTATTGCAAGCCTTGAGTGAGGAAGCGGCGAAGGTGCAAATGTGTAATACCATTATCATCGCTGCGATTGACCAACGGAGACATCGAAATCACATACTTGGGATAATTGTCCTTAATGGCCTTGAGGTTGCCAAATTCCCGCTGGTAGGTCGTGTCGTCACCTATCAGATAGGCAACTTGAACGTAGGCTCGTGACCCGTCACTCCTGCTACAAACAAAGTCAATTTCGCCCGCTTTGAGTTGCCCCACATATACAGTAAATCCTAAGCGAATGAGGTGCTGATAGACAACTGTTTCCAGCACTTTCTCTATATCGCCCTCACGTTCACCTCCTGTGATGGCATTGCGCAATCCATGATCCTCGAAATAGAACTTGCCATTGCTCTCGAACAGTTTCTTGCCATGAACTGCAAACCGTTTGACTTCACTTACAATATAGGAAGCACACAAAAAAGAGAGATAATTGATGATTAGCGTGGGAGTTATCGTGAGTCCCATAGATTTCATAAACTTGGAGATGTTGTTGGCCGAAATCAATTTACCCGAATTGTCGGCCAAATACCGCACAAGTTCTTCAAGAAAGGGAACATTACGAATCTGGTTGCGCATAACCACATCTTTGAGCAACACGGTATTATAGATACCCATTTGATAATCTCGCGCGATTTCTTCATCCAAACCCATCACAACGAGCCCAGGAAGACCTCCAAATGAGATATACTTACCCAACGACTCATCACTATCGGGCAAAGCGTGGAACAACAGGAATTCCTCATAGCTCAATGGCAAAATACGGATTTCCTTGTAACGGCCACCTATCAAGGTAGTTAAATCGCTACTCAACATGCGTGCGTTTGAACCAGTAATGATGACATCAGTATTAGGTTCGGTGCGGTAACTGCGAATGCTGTGTTCAAACCCCTGGATATCCTGCACCTCATCAATCAGGATGTAATTGTGTTTGGTTCGGTCAATATAATCTTCGATGTAGGCATTTAAGTCCTGATAAGTCTGGATTGCATCAAATTGCCTTTTTTCTTTATCTATGTAAATGATATTGTTGGCAGGGTCTTTGGATTTCAATTCCAGCAATTGGCGCAACATATAACTCTTGCCCACACGTCGCTGGCCCACTATGACCACAATGATCTCCTTTCCCAAGTACTTCTCAATCTTGTCGATATAGTTTTGTCGAATGATCGTTTCCATAATTTTATCTATTATACAAGAAATTTTTGTGCAAATATAGTAAAATTTCTTTTATACAAGAAATTTTTCAACATTTTTCAGTTTTTATCACTTATAGAATAAAAATCTTGTAACCTATAGTTCTCCTTTTCTCAAGATGAGAAAATATATTGTACCTTTGTGGCTGGAAAGTTACGAGTCAGATGAGTCATACGTCGGCTATAGCGCAGCTGCAGGTGCAGCGGGAACTGCTCCGGGTGGAATACCGGGAGGAGAAGGAGGCATATCGCCTGCACAGCGAGTCGATGGGGCTAGCCCGCAAGGTGACACGGGGCGATGCTTGGTTCCCCTTGCACCTAGGACGTACTTACTACAACTCTCTTAATCAGTTCTGCATCGAGGCGACCCGCAAGGCCGATGAGGAGATTGACCACAACTTCGAGTACGGCAAGCCAGTGGTGTTTTTCAGCGCTGAGTTGCCTGGTGGCGACCTCAGGCAGGCAGGAAACATCCGCTTCTTCAATTTTACGGGAAATGTCTCCTATGTTGACGGTGACCGCATGGTCGTCGCCATCCCTGAGGGGCACACACTTGAGCTTCAGAACACGCAAGTGCCCGTGGGGGTGCAGCTGTTCTTTGACGAGACGAGTTACCGCATGATGTTTGATGCGCTTGAGCGAGTAATCAATGCCAAAGGCACCCGCCTGGCCTACCTGCGCGATCTGTTCTACAGCCACCAGCCCGCCCAAACCTTTAGTTTTGAGGCGATGCGCTTCCCGTGGCTCAACTCCAGCCAAGAACGAGCCGTCAACGATGTGCTGCGCACCAAGGATGTGCGGGTGCTGCACGGACCTCCCGGCACGGGCAAGACGACCACACTGGTAGAGGCCATTAACGAGACGCTCATGCGCGAGACGCAAGTGCTCGTATGCGCCCAGAGCAATACTGCTGTCGATTGGATCAGCGAAAAGCTGGTAGATTGCGGCATACCCGTGCTGCGTCTGGGCAATCCCACTCGCGTCAACGACAAGATGCTGAGTTTCACCTACGAGCGACGCTTTGCCGACCACCCCGACTATCCAAAATTGTGGCAAGTGAGGCGCACCATCCGCGAGATGAGGCGCAAGCGGCGTGAGAAGGTTGAGCATTTCCATCAGAAACTCGATCGCCTCAAGGAGATTGCCGTAGAACTTGAAGTACGCATCAATGCCGACATCTTCGGGCAGGTACGTGTCATCGCCTCTACCCTCGTCGGAGCGGGGAACAAACTGCTCGACGGGCATAAGTTCGGCACCCTATTTATCGACGAGGCCGCACAGGCCCTCGAAGCGGCCTGCTGGATTCCCATACGCCGTGCCAGCCGCGTCATTTTTGCGGGTGACCACTGCCAGCTACCGCCCACGGTCAAGAGCCTGGAGGCCCTGAAAGGCGGCCTGGGCAAGACCCTGATGGAGCGTATCGTAGAGAACAAGCCCGAGTGTGTCTCGCTATTACAGGTGCAGTACCGCATGAACGACGAAATCATGCAATTCAGCAGCGACTACTTTTACCACGGCCAGATGAAATCGGCGCCCGAGGTGGCCCATCGGCTCATACACGAAGGCGACACGCCTATCCTGTGGTTCGACACCTCGACCATCAATCTGGGCGAGGACGAGAAGGACAATTTCAAGGAACAATTCATCGGTGAAACTTTTGGACGCGTCAACAAAGGCGAGGCCAACCTCACACTCAGCCTGCTACAGATTTACTTCCAGCGCATCGGCAAGCAGCGCATCCTCGACGAACGTATCGATGTGGGCATCATCTCGCCCTACCGTGCTCAGGTTCAGTACCTGAAGCGTCTGATAAAGAAACGCCCGTTTTTTAAGCCTTTCCGCCATCTGATATCGGTCAACACCGTTGACGGATTCCAAGGCCAGGAGCGCGACGTGATTCTTATATCGCTGGTGCGCGCCAACGACAAGGGGCAAATCGGTTTCCTGCGCGACCTGCGCCGCATGAACGTCGCCATCACCCGCGCCCGCATGAAACTCTTCATCCTGGGCGACGCCACGACCATGACCCGACACCCCTTCTACCAGCGCCTCTTCAACTACATCCAAGCCGTCCACGGCTACTAAACCCATGCCCGCGTTGCTCGCAGCTTAATGTTTAGAGAGGCATCCACCATGTTGCGAACCTATTGTGAACATTCATGAAAACTTAGCTTTAGGGTGAGATACATGCACACAGAAAATGGGGATGTGTCATAATATTAGCCTGTAATTATATCCGTGCTTCGCACGGAGAAATTAAACAAAAATTTGCATAAAAATTAAACAAAATAAATTTTTATTATAATTTTATTTATAATTTTGCTTAATTTCTCGGCCGCAAGGCCGATCAAAGTTCTAGGCGCGAATTATGACACACCCTCTACTCTGATGGATTTAGTATCAGTATTTTGTTTTTGCCGAAGTTGCGTTGGATTTAGAAGCCTTTCCAGGATTGCATCCAGAAGTCGTGGGCCATCATTTGCCAGCGATAGGCGGCTGCGCCCAAGCAGTCTTGAGTGTAGTCGTTGAGCAGTTGGGCTGCTTTCTTGCTATCCTCTGCGTTAAGCTCCTGCCATCGTTTTTCAATCATGGGCAACTCTTGGAGGCCTTTCTCCAGGAAATGGTCACGGGCAGGCTCGAGCACCTTGCGATAGACTCCCCAGCGCAGGCTGGCCAAGCGGTTGGCTTTGCGGAACTGCCACAGCACGGTGTTGTCGTCCTCACTGCCGTGGCCGCACACCTTCATCGACGCTGGCAGGTCGGTATTGCCGCAGAAGATGGGGAACCGGGGACTCTGGCCAGGGTTGTCAAATGCTACCCACGCCACGCCGCCGATTTCGTCGGGCAGCCAGTCACGCAACTGGATGACGGTGCTGTAGGAGCACCAGGGCACACTGACCGTGCGGGTCCACTTCATGGCCGAATCGCCCATAGCATAGTACATAGCCAACTGCTCGTTGGTGATCCAGGGATTGGCAACGGGTGAGACGATGCTGTCGGGCTCGTTTTCGACGATATTGCCCTGCTTGTCTTTGCGCTTAGGGTTGGGTATCTTGTGGCGTGCGCTCAGGTCGAGTGGAGTTCCCTCGTAGTAACTGCCTAGCAGGCGAGACACGTCCTCAACACTCACTTTCTTGTCGGGCTTGACGCTCAGGGGCAGGTTCTCGATGCTGTCGGTCAGGTTGAGTGATGGGGCGAGCTGCTGCATGATGTAGAGCTCGCGGATGCTGTAGTTTTTGACCTGTTTGAGGTAGTTGGTGCCACTGTAGGCTTTCCAGAAGCAGAAAGGCTCCTTGCCGTCCCAGAGTTTCAACTTCTTGGCGACCTCAAACACGTTCTCAGATGCCATGTAGTGGTCGGGGTCGTTTAGGTCTAGATAGCCGATGCGTGAAATGTTGGCCGACACTGCGATTTCATCGTCGGGGATTCGCACTGCTGCCCATACGCCGCCCACTTTTTTAGGTCCTTCGCCGAATACCTCAAATATCCATGCCTCCCGTTTGTCGGCAATGGTCAGACACTCGCCGCTGTCTCCGTAGCCATATTTCTTGACCAGTTCGCCCATCAGGCGGATGGCGTCGCGAGCGGTAGCACAGCGTTCCAGGGCGATGCGGGCCAGTTCCTCGATCATGAAGATGCCCGCCTTGTTCTGCAGCGTGTCACGGCCGCTGATGGTCGTTTCGCCCATCGCCAGCTGTTTCTCGTTCAGACATGGATAGGCGGTGTCGAGGAAGCGGTAGGTGTGGCGCACCTGCGGAATCGTACCCGTTTGCACCATGCCCGTCACATCCTTAGGCGAAAGGGTATGGAAACGGTCCCGATAAACGGCAGTGACCGTGTCGCGATCATAATCACGAGCAGGCGTCATCGTCATCCACGTGCAGTAACGCGCGTCACAGGTGTGGGACGTGATCACCGACCCGTCGGCCGATGCCAGCTTACCCACCATGATACTGGTACACGACTCCGTCATACGCTCCAAGTCCTGTGCACACAGTGCCATACTAAATGCCACCACCATGATGGCCACAAGTGTCAAAGTCTTTTTCATTATATAAATGGTTAGAATTGTTGTTCTGTGACAAAAGTAGTGTATTTTTTTGAGACTGGGAAAAAAGTATTAATTTTGCGGCGTGATTCAATGAGTTTGGGGTGCCCTGTAGGGCTGAGAACATACCCATCGGATCTGATCCGGACAATGCCGGCGTAGAGAACAACTTATTAATTAAAACACAATGAAGAAGACTTTATTGATGGCTGCCACTATGTTGGCAGGCCTTGTTGCGGGGGCACAGACCACCGCGACCGACACGGTGCCTTCAGTCGCATTGAGCGAAGTGGAGGTGCTTGGCACACGTGCCAGTGAAAATACTCCTGTAGCGTTTACCCGTGTTAGTGGCAAGCAGATTGCTGCTGTGAATCATGGCTTGGACATCCCGTTCCTGTTGACGATGACCCCGAGTGTCATCACCACGAGTGATGCAGGAGCCGGCGTGGGCTACACGTCGATGCGCGTACGAGGTACCGATGCCACACGTATCAATATTACTGTGAATGACATTCCGCAGAACGATGCCGAGAGCCACAGCATATACTGGGTGAACACGCCCGACTTCGCTTCTTCGGTGCGCGACATTCAGGTGCAGCGTGGCGCGGGCACATCGACCAACGGTTCTGGCGCCTTTGGCGGCAGTGTGAACATGAGAACGCAAGGTTTCTCGCGAGATGCTTATGCCGAGGTGACGGGTAGCTATGGCTCCTTTAACACCAACAAGGAGACCCTGCGTGTGGGCTCTGGACTGCTGGGTGACCATTGGGCCATTGAAGCCCGTCTGTCACACATCGGCAGCGACGGTTACCGCGACCGCGCCAGCAGTGAACTGGTGAGTTATTTTGGCCAGCTGGGCTACTTCGCCGGTGGCACATCGTTGCGTTTCATCACCTATGGCGGTAAGGAAGACACTTACCATGCCTGGGACGGCATCAGCCGCGACGACCTGAAGGAGAACCGCACCTACAACCCTAACGGCGAAATCAAGCACGACGGCAAGGTGACGGGCTTCTATAAAGACCAGAAGGATATTTACCGCCAAACCCATTACCAGTTAATTTTGAATCATGCATTCAGCCACCTGTGGAAACTAAACGTGGCCCTACATTATACCAATGGCTACGGCTACTACCAGGAATACAAGAACGCCCGAACGCTCAAGGAGTATGCCCTGATGCCCGTGGTGACACCTGAGGGAACCAGTAAGAAGGCCAGTCTGGTGCGCAAGAAATGTGTGGATAGCGACTTTGGCGGCGGCGTTTTCTCTTTGCAGTACAGCGGAGACAAGCTGAACGCTACTCTGGGCGGCAGCATCAACCGTTACAGCAATGACCATTACGGTCAAGTCATCTGGGTGGAGAACTATACCAGCGTTCTGGCTCCTGACCACGAGTATTACCGCAACAACGGCCGCAAGACCGATTTCAACATCTACGTCAAGGGCAATTACATGATTACTGGTGGTCTAAGCGCATACGCCGACCTGCAGTACCGCCACATCGGCTACCGCATCACGGGCAACAACGACAAGTGGGACTGGACCGCCGATCCCGAGCGCCTGCAAGCCCTCAACATTGACGAGCCGTTCAACTTCTTCAACCCCAAGGCCGGTCTCAACTGGCAGATTGCCCCCAAGCACCGCGTGTATGCCTCGTTTGCCGTGGCCCAGAAGGAGCCCACCCGCAATAACTACACCGACGGCCTGTTCCTGCAGCATCCCACGAGCGAGAAACTCTATGACTGGGAGGCAGGATACGAGTTCCGTACGGGCCGTTACCTGTTCAGTGCCAACCTTTACTATATGAACTATAAGGACCAGCTCGTGCTCAACGGCAAGATTAATGAGATTGGAGAGCTCATGGCCGAGAACGTGGACAAGAGCTACCGCATGGGTATCGAACTGCTGGCAGGAATGCACTTTACCGACTGGCTGAAATGGGAGGTAAATGCCACGCTGAGCCGCAACCGCATCAAGGACTATGTGGGCTACGTGAGCGACTATGACGCCGACTCATGGGATGACATGTGGACCCAGACCGCCATCGAAAAAGGCAATACTACCATCGCCTTCTCGCCCAGCGTGACCTTGGGCAGCATGCTGATGTTTGAGTACAAGGGTTTCACCGCCAACCTGCAGTCACAATATGTGTCACGCCAGTACCTAGATAACTTCGAGCGTAAGGAAGACTCGCTGGATCCCTACTTCGTCAATAATCTGGATTTGGCCTACACCTTCAAGTTGCCGCACATCCGCAGCATCACGGCTGGCATTACTATCTACAATCTGTTTGACGAGAAGTACGAGACCAACGGCTACTCTCAGACCTGTGCCCTGTATCCCGGTGGCAGCAAGGACAACAAGTACAGCCTGTACAGCGATCCCCGCTTCTATCCCATGGCTGGCATCAACGCCCTGGGTCACATTACGTTCCGCTTCTAATGATTAGGTGTTAGGCACTAGGTAGAACCTAGAACCTAAAGCATGATGGAGACGATAGTTCAATACTTCAATAACTTCGGGTGGGTCGAGGCCATCGATTTGGCTGGCTTGGTGCTGGGGCTCATTTACCTGTGGCTGGAGTTCAAGGCGAGCATCTGGCTGTGGCTCGTGAGCGTCATCATGCCCATCGTGCATGGTTACCTGTATTTGGCGCGGGGACTGTATGCTGACTTCGGCATGGAAGTTTATTACGTGCTAGCTGCCATCTACGGCTACGCTATGTGGCGCTGGTCACGCAGGCACACCCAAAAGAATAATGTCGAGACGCAAAATCTTGCTTCTTCCACCGAGGGTGAACTTCCCATCACCCATTTCCCGCTGCGCCGCGTGCTGCCCGTGGCCCTTGTTGGTTTGGCGCTGTGGGGCATCATCTATTGGGTATTGATTACCTGGACCGACAGCAGTGTCCCTGTGTGTGACAGTTTCACCACCGCTTTGAGTATGGTTGCCTTGTGGGCTTTGGCGCAGAAGTATGCCGAGCAGTGGCTACTGTGGCTTGTTGTGGATGCCGTCTGCGCAGTCCTCTATATCTACAAGCAAATACCCTTCACTGCCGGCCTCTACGCCTTCTATACCGTCATGGCCATTCTAGGATACCGCCAGTGGCTCAAGAAAATCCCCACGACTGAATAAAGGAAGACGAATAGAATAGGAAGACCAGTACATTTAATACAATATCAACCGCGCACGGGTGTCTCTCGCGAAGCCTAAGTTTTAGTGGGGCAATCCGCAAGATCCGCCGGCAGTCAATGAGAGCGGATGCAAAAAACTCTGCAATTAAAGGTTACTTATAGCGGTCGCTAATGTTGTAAATCGCACGGTAGATGTCGCGGTCAACGTCGGTAAGCGTGATGTTGCGACGTGACATGACACGCTCGGCGATGGTGAAGAAGGTCTCCAGCGGGACGTTCTTGAAACCGGCTACCGAACTGCCTTCCTGGAAAGAAGCGACGAAGTTGCGGGGGAATCCGGCTCCGTGGATGTTGACGCCAACGCCAAGGACGGTAGCGGTATTAATCATGCCGTTGACACCGATTTTGCTGTGGTCGCCCATGAACAGGCCGCAGAACTGCAGTCCGGTGCGCTCAAAACGTTTGCTGGCATAGTTCCACAACTTAATTTCGCCGTAGTCGTTCTTGAGATTGCTGGCCGTAGTGCCGCCACCGATGTTGCACCACTCGCCAATGACAGCGTCACCCAGGAATCCGTCGTGGGCCTTGTTGCTGTAACCGATGAAGATGGTATTCTCGACTTCGCCTCCAATCTTGACGTGCGGGCCAAGGGTGGTTGCGCCATAGACCTTGGCTCCAATGCGCACCTTGGCATCATGGCAAGCCGCAAAGCCACCACGGATACAGGCACCCTCCATCACCTCGACATTGGGGCCAATGTAGATGGGTCCCTCATTGGTGTTGAGCATAGCACCCTCGACATAGGCTCCCTGCTCGACGAAGATGCGAGAAGGGTCGCCAATGATGGTATTTGTCGTGGACAGCGGTTGAGACTCACGTCCGGCTGTGAGGCGGTCAAAGTCATCGGCCAGCACAACACCGTTGTACTCAAAGAGGTCATACAGGTGTCTCACCACTAGGGGGATGTCGTCGGGGTAGATCACACGCGTGTAATGGCGGGCGTCGTAGTCATGGGCGCTACCGTTGAAGGCAATGAGCTCCTCGCCGATCATCAAGGCCTCGCCGAGTTGCAGCGACAGTACCTGCTGGGCCAAACCGGGCGTGGGGATGACATGTCCCGCCACCATCAGGTTGCTGCTGCGACGTGCATGAAGGGGAAACTTCTTCTTGAGATAAGGCACGGTGAGATAGCTGTAATTGGCCTCGCCCAGCATGGCCTGCCACTTCTCGGCTATAGTGGTGATGCCCACACGCAACATGGCGGTGGGACGTGTGTAAGTGAACGGCAGGAGTTGCCGACGTACCTCGTTATCGTCAAACAGGATGATATTGCGTGCAGTCTTCTTCATAATCACAGGTGTCTTTAAAACTGAATGGCAAAAGTACGAGTTTTTCTTGAATAATATTGCTTTAGCTGCCAAAAATGGCTAACTTTGCCCCACAATTCATCAATATCGACCGTACATGACATTTATCGAACAAGATATCAAGGGCGTATGGGTCATCGAGCCCAAACGATTTGGCGACAAGCGCGGATACTTCAGCGAGGTGTTCAAGCAGGCTGAGTTTGACAATCATGTGGGACATGTGGACTTCGTGCAGGACAACGAGTCGTTCTCGACTAGAGGCGTGCTGCGCGGCCTCCACTTTCAACGCGGCGAGTGGAGCCAGGCCAAGCTGGTACGCGTCTCGCTAGGCACCGTGCTGGATATCGCCGTCGACCTGCGCCACGGCAGCCCCACGTGGGGCAAACATGTCGCCGTCGAGCTGAGTGCCAAGACAGGCCGACAACTATTCATTCCTCGTGGCTTTGCCCACGGTTTTGCCGTGCTGAGCGATGAGGCACAGTTCCAGTACAAGGTGGATAACCTGTATGCTCCACAGAGCGAGGCAACCCTGCGCTTCGACGAGCCGGCACTGGGCATCGACTGGCGCATTGCTCCCGACGAGATGCTCTTGAGCGAAAAAGACCTCAGGGGCCACTCCCTGGAGGAAATGACCCCTGATTTCTTAGGTTTCTAACGTATTCCAAATTCAATTTCTGAAGACCAGATTCCCGTCTTGCGCATCGATGATGATGGGACGGTCACGGTTGACCCGCATAGCGATGATATCCTTACTCAACTGGTTGAGTACCATCGATTGGATTGCACGCTTGACAGGTCGTGCACCGAACTCGGGATCGTAGCCAGCCTTGCCCAGCAGGTGGATAGCTGCGTCGGTAACTTCGAGCGTAATGCCATTCTTAGCCAGCATCTTCTTAACACCATTGAGTTGCATGGTGACAATCTGACGGATCTGCTCCTCGTCGAGCGGCGTGAACATGATGATTTCGTCAATACGGTTGAGGAACTCGGGACGGATGGTCGTCTTCAACATTTCCATCACATCATCACGCGTGCTGTTGATGATCTGCTCGCGATTGTCGGCAGTCAAATGCTCGAAACGCTCACGGATAAGGCTTGAGCCCAAGTTGCTGGTCATGATGATGATGGTGTTCTTGAAGTTCACGGTGCGACCCTTGTTATCAGTCAAGCGACCATCGTCAAGTACCTGAAGCAGGACGTTGAACACATCAGGATTAGCCTTTTCGATCTCATCAAACAGGACCACCGAATAGGGCTTGCGGCGCACAGCCTCGGTCAATTGTCCACCCTCATCGTAGCCAACGTAGCCGGGAGGCGAACCGATAAGCCTGGTCACCGAGAACTTCTCCTGGTACTCGCTCATGTCGATACGGGTCATCATGTTCTCATCGTTGAACATGTAATCGGCCAACGCCTTGGCCAACTCGGTCTTTCCCACACCAGTAGTACCCAGGAAAATGAATGATCCGATGGGACGGCGCGGGTCATTCAGGCCCGCACGGCTGCGGCGCACAGCATCGCTGATGGCCTTGATGGCATCGTCCTGGCCAACGACACGCTTGTGGAGCTCAGTCTCAAGATGGAGGAGTTTCTCTTTCTCGCTCTGAAGCATCTTGGTCACAGGAATGCCCGTCCAACGCGATACGACATCGGCAATGTCGTCACTATCCACTTCCTCCTTGATTAGCGCTTTGTCGCCCTGCATCTCGCGCAGACGCTCCTGGATTTGGATGTTCTCATCCTGTTTCTGCTTGATGAGCGAGTAACGAATCTCAGCCACACGGCCATAATCACCGTTGCGCTCAGCGCGTTCGGCCTCGAAGTTGAGCTGCTCGATGTCGATCTTGTTCTGCTGAATCTTGTTGATCAGTTCCTTCTCGGTTTTCCACTTGGCGTTGTAGTCATTCTCCTTGTCCTTGAGTTCGGCAATCTGCTTATCCAAGTCAGCGATGCGGGCCTCGTCGCCATCACGCTTGATGGCTGCGCGCTCAATCTCGAGCTGGGAAATCTTGCGGGAAATCTCATCGAGTCCTTGGGGCACACTGTCCATCTCGATGCGCAACTTGGCTGCTGCCTCGTCCACCAGGTCGATTGCCTTGTCGGGCAGGAAGCGGTCGCTAATGTAGCGCTGGCTCAACTGCACGGCAGCGATAATGGCGTCATCCTTGATGCGCACCTTGTGATGGTTCTCGTATCTTTCCTTCAAGCCACGCAAAATAGCGATAGCACTCTCCTCGTCGGGCTCATCGACCATGACAATCTGGAAACGGCGCTCCAGCGCCTTGTCCTTCTCGAAATACTTCTGGTACTCGTCGAGGGTCGTTGCACCGATGCTGCGCAGGTCACCACGTGCCAACGCGGGTTTGAGGATGTTGGCTGCGTCCATAGCGCCACTGCTCTTGCCGGCGCCGACCAGGGTGTGAATCTCGTCGATGAAGAGAATTATCTCGCCATTGGCCTGAGTAATCTCGTTGATGACCGACTTGAGGCGTTCCTCAAATTCACCCTGATACTTCGCACCTGCAATCAAAGCACCCATGTCGAGCGAATAGACCTGCTTCATCTTCAGGTTCTCGGGGACATCACCGCGAACAATGCGTTGGGCCAGTCCCTCGACAATTGCGGTCTTACCGGTTCCCGGTTCGCCGATGAGAATAGGGTTATTCTTGGTTCGACGGCTCAGGATCTGCAGCACGCGGCGAATCTCGTCGTCACGGCCGATCACGGGGTCAAGTTTGCCCTGGCGGGCACGTTCATTAAGGTTGACGGCATACTTGCTCAAAGCGTTGTATTGTTCCTCAGCACTTTGGGAGGTAGCATTCTTACCTTTACGCAACTCCTCGATTGCGGCTTTGAGATCGCTGCCGGTCATTCCTGCATCCTTAAGGATGGACGAAGCTGCCGATTTGACCTCAAACAGCGCCATGAGTATGGCCTCGACTGTCACATACTGGTCGCCACATTTACTGGCGATATCAGCAGCTTTCTCGAGAACCTTGCTGCCGTTGTTGCTCAAGTAGGGCTCACCGCCACTAACGCGCGGCAACTTTTGCAACTCGGCTTCAAGAGAGCGCTCAACATTGGCAGGATTAATATCCAGCTTCTGGAAAACGTAGCGCACCACAGCATCGCCCTCAGTCATGACGGCCTTGAGCAAGTGCTCGGGCTCAATAGCTTGGTTGCCGCTTGAGCGTGTCAGTTGCACAGCCTTCTGGACAACCTCTTGTGCTTTAATTGTAAAATTGTTGAAATTCATATTGTTATGTCTCCTTTCATTTGCTTTTTATGGTCTATAAAGACGTTCGTCAATATCCTCTCAACACTTATGCCAAAGCGCCAAAACTGACAAAATGTCAGTTTTATGAAAATACTGAAGCGGCCCACCCAATCAGGGTGAGCCGCTCCTTGTAAAGTTCAATCAATCTGCCGTTATTTCTTACTCAACAAGAGCACAAAGTTGATAACAGACATCGCCGTACCAAAGATACCGACCGCTGCATTATAAACAGGAGGCAGACTCCATACAGTGCGCTTCTTGTACTTGTTGGGCTCGACGTAGAGAACGTCGTTCTGCTGCAACTCAAATTCAGGCATAGTCATGAAACTGGCATCGGTGATGTCGATGCGTTTCACGATTCGCTGGCCATTGGCATCGGTGCGGATCAAGAGGATATTATCGCGACGGCCGGTCAGCTGCAAGTCACCACACATGGCGATGGCCTCAATGATGTTGAGGCGGCCATTCTCGGCTTGAACTACACCGCTGTGACCAAAATCACCGATACAGTACACGCGGAAGTTCTGGATACGGCACTCAACACCTGGCTTCTCGTTCAAGTAGCGCGGATAGATGAGCGACGCGATGTAGTCCTCGAGCGACCTCTTTGTCATGCCGCTGATGTGCAGACGGCCCAACACGGGAAACTCGATATTGCCATTATCGTCAACCAGATAAAGCACATTAGAATAGTCGCCCATACCATAACCACCTGTCTCACCAAGACGGGGCACATACTGGATTTTGTTGAACGGTTTAACAGCGTCAGCATTGGATGACGAAATATTGATAGACAACATGTCGCCAGGCTTAATGGTGAAGTCACCTGCCTGGGTTGTAACAGTAGCCAATGCGGCAGCAGGAATCTTATCGACATTCTGCATGTAGGGGATTTCATCGCCACTGGTGCCGCAGGAGATGAGCATCAACGAGGCAACAGCCAGCAAGAGTAGGTTCTTGATTTTCATATTTTTTGAGATTTAGTGTTGTTATTCTAATCCGCAAAGTTAATAAAAAATGGAATAATCGATGGTTTTTTTATGAAAAACATACCTCAAGACGCATTTTTTTCATTTCCTTTGCAGTCATGAGCATTAATCAACCACCACTGGAGCGCCACCCATGGGCGCCGTATATTCCCGAAGGTGCCCGTTACCTGTTTTTAGGCACTTTTCCTCCTCGGCCAGAGCGTTGGTCTATGGAATTCTATTATCCTAACCGGACCAATGATTTTTGGAGAATGGCAGGTCTCATTTTCATGGGCGACCGTGACGCCTTGTGGGATGGGGCACAGCGCCGCTTTGATCTCTCCGCCATTAAGTCATTGCTGACCCGCGAGGGTATTGCCTTGTGGGACACAGGAATGGCGGTGCGACGGCTCAAGGGCAACGCGAGTGACAAATTCCTCGAAATTGTCGAGCCCATCGACCTCGCGTCACTGCTCGACGCCCACCCTACAATCACCACGGTAGTCACCACTGGAGAGAAAGCGACAAGCGTAATAGCTAGCCAAGCGGGAATCGACGTACCAGCCATCGGGGTGCCGGCAGATTGCCGCGTCGGTACTCACGGCATCAGATTATGGAGAATGCCATCCACTTCACGGGCCTATCCCCTACCCCTTGAACAAAAAGCAGAGGCTTACCGCAAGGTATTCGAGTAACTGAAACCATATGCTTGTTAATAACTTTTTGGGGTAAAAATTTTGCTGTAGCAGACAAACTGTGTACCTTTGTATGATGTTTTCTATTATTGAACATATTGAATACCTGACGACATGCCATGATTGCGTGACAATTCCCGGGTGGGGCGCTTTCATTGCCAATTATTCCACAGCCCATTACAACGAGGCCGAAGGGGTAATGAAGCATCCTTGTCGAGCTATCGGCTTTAATGCCAGTGTGAGCCACAACGACGGGCTATTGGCCCAGTCGCTCATGCGCCGTGAGGGAATGAACTACGACGATGCCATGCGATTCATCGGTGACAGCGTGACCACATTCCGCCAGCAATTAGCAATGGATAACGAGGTGTCGATGGGCCGTTTGGGCTACTTCCACCGTAATCAGAACCATCACCCTGAATTCGTTCCATTTGACCACGACAATACCACCGACCAATATTTTGGCCTTGCCGATGTTGACATCCGACCGGTTGAAATGCTGGAGCACGAACTTGAGGCACAGCAAGCTGCTGCAGTGATTGTGCCCAAGGGCCGCAACCTGTTCACGCGCAAGGTGGGACAGATTGCCGCATCGGTTGCCGTGCTAATAGGCCTTGGCGTTCTGTTAAGCACGCCCATTATCGTGGACCGCAACCACGATGTGGCAAGCATGGCGCCCGAAGTTACTGCACCGAAGTCCCAGCAGTTGGGAACGACCATACAGCAAGGTGTTATTCCTCAGAGTATTGAGATGGTGGAGCCCAATGCCGCTATCGCCGCCATAGGCAACAATACAGGCAAGTATTATATGGTGATTGCCACCCTGCGCAACCAGCAGGAGCTGGAGGCATTCAAGAGCAGTTATCCCGCACTTGTACCCTACATGAAATTGCTTGATTACAAGGGCATGATGTGTGTGTATGTCGCCCGTAGCGACGATTACAGCCAGCTAATGAGCATGCGCAGCGAACTTCCTGAGAAGCTGCGCGACATCTGGATCTACAACTGATGCCGGCAACATCAGGCAAGTATATCGCTTGCCACCAGCCAGCATCAGCAACACAACATCATCCTTTACAATGATATGGCGCACGTCATCCCAACCGATGGCGTGCTTTTTCATGCGTGGATCGGCAAACGTGAGGGTCATGCCACTGGAGTTGATATCCACCGTTTTCTCCATGATGGACCAGCGTGCCTCAGGAGAGAATCCGTAATAGAAATAAAGCAAGGCCAGTATCATGGGCATGACGACGAACAGCACCATAAGCGCCACAATAATAAACCGCAGATCCTTCCACACAGCCAACACGCCACACAGGGCTACAGGCAAGACCATCCATAGCCAGTTATCGGCCAAGAACATGAAGCAAAGGTGCCTCATGTACTGGTTTGACGTGACACTGACGTTATTGATGGTCATTATTTTTCCAGATTCAGCCTTACACTCTCGCATCCAGTTATGGGGCGCGCGTTACAGGAATCAGGGGGACTTATTTCCGTTTCTTTGACTTGCTGTACAAGGCGCGACGCCGTGCAATTTCTTCATAGCCTCGCTGGTAAGCCCTGCGATTCTTCAGAGCCAGCGTCTGGCAATAACCCGTACCCTCGTTGTTGTAAAGTTTGGAAAGATTCAGGTATTGCTTACCATTGCCCCGCGTGATAGGAAAAACTTCCTCTTTGCGCTTGTTCACCTTGTCACACTGCACCGAATGGTTCTCGGGCGTGGTACCCGTCAACTCGACAGGGACACCGTCCTCACCAATCCACACAGGAAACACCTCGGCACAAGGCGGATATCCCAAGGCTATCCACATTGTCGTTAACAGCGGGTTCTCGCCAGGGATAACTCCCTCGATTACCACACTAGCACTAGAAATGCGACGCGGAATAAAGTCCTGATCCACGACCCATGTGTCGCCGCTACGGGTGAAATCCTTGCCGATTAAGGAATTATAGAATGTGCGAGAGAGTTCCTCGGTAAATACGGCAGGAGTGATATCCTGGGCTGCGATGTGTGGCGCCAACAGCGTCTTTTCGTTCTTTTCCCGCACATAGCCCATACCCTTGTCCTTCACACCGCTATAGCTGTAGTTGGTTCGCACGAGGATGCCGTCCTGGGCATCAGCGAGGTCAAACTTCACATATTTATAATTACCCGTCTCAAAATAGGCTCCATTGCCAGCCGCGTCGATGACACCGAAATTGGCCTCCACCCCCAGGGGCTTAGGTAACGTCTTCAACAGATTCTCGAAGTCGTCCACACTCTTGCAACGTTCCAGGGCATACCGCATCAGTTCGCCCTCACGATCCATATTCTTGACACCGTCATTACCATTCAGGTTATAGGATGCAGTGTTCATGATGGCAAAACCAGCCTCGTTGAAGCCCATCCATGCAGCGGTATCTTGCAGGTCACGAGAGTCGAACAGGGCAACAAACTCCATCAGTCCATCATGAGCCAGAATGCGTTCTACGCGGTTATTCAAATCATTGGTATCGCGGTTTTTCCATATCATCGGACGGCCGTTGGCAGTCAACCGACCACTCACAATGGCCGACGTGCAAGCATCAGCTGCCACAATCACTCCAAGTGCTGCCACAATGGCAATCAACAATTTCTTTCTCATATCCTTCCTTTTTTAGTTATGTTTATGTCGCAAAGATAATACATTTATTTCAGAACTCAACTGAGCAACCGGTCATAACATTCAATATATTGCTCAGCCGATTGACTTGATTGCAGCAATCAAAAAAGCAGCCCTGCGATATTGCAGGGCTGCCCATTAGTCTGTCAGTTCACAACTGGCTGAAGTGAATTACTTCACATACTTCTTGCCATTGTGGATGTAGATACCACGCTCGGTGGGAGCAACTACGCGCTTACCATCGATGGTGTACCATGCGCCATTATCCTCGTTGTTGATGGTAATCTCATTAACAGCGGTAGGATCGGCCAAGATGCTGAAGGTACCGATCGGACCCTCGGGGATACCATAGTAGTGGTCAGTCTCAGCAACCTCAACGATTACCTCATAGGTACCCTCTGCAACGGGAGCCTCGGTCAGGATCTCGCCAGTAGCGGTGTTCTTGTAAGTAACGGTGAGCTCGCCATCACCAACTACAACTTCAACAGTTGCACCGTGAGCCTCGCCATCATAAACAACGTCATCGGGGATAGTGAAAGTAATCTCGCTCTGAGCCTTGTCGATGGTGAATTCGCCATAAGAAGCATTAGGAATGTCATTGTAGTAAGTTGAGTTGATTACCTCAACGAATACCTCATAGGTACCGGGCTCAACGGGAGCATTCTCAGATACCACGCCATTCTCGTCCTTATAGGTGATAACTACCTGGCCGTCGCCTTCGATCTCAGCAGTTGCGGCATGAGCTTCGCCATCATATACACAATCCTCGGGGATGGTAACAATGAGGCCAGTCTCAGCATTGAGAATCGAGAACTCAATCTCATTCTCACCAATGGTATTGTTATTGAAATCACCCAAGAGGATCCATGAGTAATCACCAGGATAGATGTAGTCACCATCCTCACCGATAGTGAAGGGCTCGCTGTCACCAACAGTTACCTCAAAGATCTGGGGCTCACCAGTGTAAGGACGATCCTCAAAGCCGTTTACGGGGATAGAACGAACGTCGGTCCATGAGAGACCAGTCATCGGGGAAGTGTTGCCCAGACCATCGTTGAAGCGGAGCTCAAGCGTGTGGGTAGTGGTGATGTCAGCGTTGAAGAACATGTCGAAGGGCAGATCGAAGTTCTCACCAGAAACCAGCTCAGTGGGGATGCGGGTCCATGACCTCATGCCATCAACCTGATACTCAATGTAACCAGCCAGACCATAGGGGTGCTCATAGTAACCCCAAACGTGTGCGGGATGTGCCACGGTCAGGTCATTCCAATTCTCAAAGTTGTAAGCCTCAACTTCATACTCGAAGCGGTCATCACCAGGAACGAAGGGCTCTTCCATGTCGAACTCACCCACGCTGATGATGTAAGACAGTTCAATGCTCTCGCCAGCAGCGATGGGACGGTTCTTCCAGCAGAAGCCCATACCACTGTCATAGCTGCCATCCTCCACCATGTAGTATGAATCATGGATATCAGGAAGAAGTGAGTAATCGACAATAACATCAGAGTAATCACCCACGAGTTGTTCAGCACTGTAATTGTGGTCGAACCTACCAAACCAATAGTCATCGGCAGCGGTCACACCAGTAACGCCATCACCAAAGAGTGCGCAGAACAGAGGAGCGTTCTCATTAACGCTCTCCTTCATCTTCAAGCCATAGACTTCCCCATCTTTTTTCAGTGTTGAAATGGGAGCGTGGTCATTGGCGCCAATCATGATGTCAGCATAGACACCAACGCTAACGTTCACTTGAGAACCGTTGTTGTTGGTCAGGGTGTAAGTAATCAAAGCAGCCTGTTCACCAGCGGCCTCAATACGTGCGGTCATTGTCACACCATTGGCGGTGGTACCACCTTCCGAGCTGTTTGCGAAGGTAGCGCTATTATTACCCACCTTGAAGGCAGAAAGGAAACCGGCGCCACGGCCATCGTCTCCTTGTCCAGCTTGAGTTGTTCCATAGGTGGATGAATAGTACTGACCATTAATCTCACCAAGGAGACTGATAGCATGCTGAAAACTTGGGCCCGAAGGAGCATTCCATTCACTTGAAGAAGCGAACCTACGGTTACTAATGCTCCAGTAAATCTTCGAATCATCCAACTGCTGATAAACACCGGGATTGTCGTAAACCTGCGAACGGGCAGGAGCCTTAGCAGGCTGTGCGTTTGTTTGCACGGCGAATACGCCTGCAATCAAAGCAATCAAAAGTACTGTAATCTTTTTCATAAAATTTAGAATTAGTTAAAAATTAATAAATAAACAATATACTCTAGTTACTATTCAAAGCAAATTCCTGAGCACAAAAATATAACATTTTGCAAAAATAAACTAATAATATTATGTTAATAATTCAAAAAATTTAAAATTCCAACAAAAAATGCATGAAGCAATGCAAATAATCAACTTGGCACTCAACGTAATATCACTTCCAAAATCTCGTCAACAGAAGTAGGCACATCAGGCAACAGAATAGTTATACCTTCACCAGAAACAGTGAAATCCAAGCGGGTTTTGTCAACGAAAAGACGAATTTGCTTGACCTGTTTTCTGTTTAGAGGCAAATAGAGGGCCTTGTCCTTGAGATTAAGGATATGGACATAGAGGGTATTCCCTTTCTGAGTCGTCACGCCCCAATCGTGAGGAGGAATCACACCTCCACGGGTTCCATAAATGCTCTCGCCATTCTGGCGCATCCACTCACCCAGCTGGTGCAGCCTTTCAACGGCCTCGTCGGGCAGGCAACCGTCGGGACGGGGTCCCACATTGATAAGTAAGTTGCCGTTACGCCCTGCCGCTCGCACGAGGGTGCGAATAATCTCGTCACCACTCTTGTAACTCTTGTCGGTAATGCGGTAGCCCCACGTGTTGTTCATGGTCATACAGGTCTCCAACGGCAACTTGCTGATGCCGTTCTCGCCCGAATAACCCGCGGTATTCTCGCCGGGCACATCCTGCTCGAATATCTGGATATCCTCGCCTGGAAGAGGCACCTCGTGGTGGTTATTGCCGATGAGACAAGCAGGCTGCAGGCGGTGGATAAGGGCGTATTGCTCGTCTAGTTGCCAATCAAAGGGCGTTGGGTCGGTATCGTGCTCCCACTTGCCGTCAAACCAGATGGCACCCACAGGACCATAGTTGGTCAACAGTTCGGTCAATTGTCTGTTCATGAACTGATAGTACTGGGGCCAATTGGTCGTTGATGGGTCGTGGGGCATTTGCTCCTGATGACGGCCCAGCGGATAGTCCAAGCGATGCCAGTCCAGATGGGAATAGTAGAAATGCAACTTGATGCCGTGGCGTTGGCATGCCTCGGCCAGTTCCTTGAGCACATCGCGCTTGAAAGGGGTTGCATCGACGATGTTATAGTCGCTGGCCTCGCTCTTGAACATCGAGAAGCCATCATGGTGGCGCGAGGTGATGGTAATGTAGCGGGCGCCGGCGTCCTTAATGGCGCGCACCCACTCGTCGGCATCAAAACGCGAGGGATAGAATCCGGCCGGCAACTGGGCATACTCGTCACGGTCTATACGTTTATTGAGCATGACCCACTCGCCATCGGCCAGCATAGAATAGACACCCCAGTGGATGAATACACCGAGTTTGTTGTCCTGGAACTCCTGGCGAGCGCGCAGGTTCTCCTGGGTAGGAGTGTAGGTATTCTGCTGGGCATTAATGTTTAGCCATGCGCTAAAAAGCAGCAAGAGGGCTATCGTGAATCTATTGTGAAACATGGGTATGAGGGTGTTTAGTGAGTAGTTTTTTCTTTCTCTTGGACGGACGGCCAAAGCGGATGAACAGCCAAATCATCAGCAAGAATAGCGCAATGAAGGCAGCAAGCGCAATGCCAATATACCACGGGGCCTTGTCGAGCAGGTCGCTGAAGACAGGAGAGATGTATTCCTTCATGAGCGGCGCGATGAGGGTGCGCTGCTGCGAGAGCGGGTCATTGACCAGTGTGATCGTGTCGCCCAGAACCATTGTGGCACGCTGTGTGGGCTCGTAAGCGGACCAATAGTGAGCCGGTGTACTGGGATTACCGGTAGCGGCAAAATTCACCCACATCTGCTGCACCTCGGCTGACAGTTCGGGATTGTGACGGTCACCATTCTTAATCTGGCGGCCCGTGTTGAGGACATAGGAAACTTCAGCGCCATGACAAGCGCCATAGACAGGATCATTCAACGGTTTATTCCAATAATACATGTAGGTCTTGCCACCCGAAGCCGCATGACGCTGCGCCATCTCAATGGCCGGTCCACGGAACATCAGGTCATTCAACAACTCGGCTACGGGCCAGGGGTTATCCTCCGGGACGCTTTTCAAGAAGCGGTGAACACAATTGCGCTGGGCACTGTCGAGCGACATGGCTATATAGCGCCCCCACAAGCGGACAGCCATTCCAAACTGTTCCTCACCGCCCATCGCATCAATCCAGTAACGCGACTCGTCGCTGGTGGTACCGATGAGCATGTCGATGCCGGCATTGAAGCCATCAAAACGGCTATAAGGGTCCTCGGGCATAACCACACCATCACGCTCGGGGAAACGGAAAAACTCACCCACCTCGTCGTTGAGCGCATAGATGTCATCGAGTGAAATCGCCTGCAAGTCTGCTACAGTCTTGGCTCCCGTAGCGTCAAGCACGCGTTTGGTCAAGCGCTGGCAATCCTCAATGCTACTGGTAAGCGCCACACTGCCACTCTGCATGATAGCACGCTTGAAGAGGCCCTGTGCCTCATCGATGCTGGAGAGGATCGCCACACTACCCGCACCTGCCGAATGGCCGACAATGGTCACATTGTCGGGGTCACCGCCAAAACCTGCTATGTTGCGTTTAATCCAGCGCAATGCCTCCACCTGGTCAAGGATGCCCAAGTTGCCACTGCGCGAAAACGCCTTGCCATCGGGCAGTGAGGACAAGTCGAGAAAGCCCAACAACCCCAGACGGTAATTAATCGAAACAAAGACGACCTCGGGATGCGCTTTCACAAAGTTATCGCCCCAATCACGAGGATTGGCCGTGCCATTGTTCACATAGGAACCGCCGTGGATCCACACCATCACGGGGCGCCGTGCCGTGCGCATTCCCTGTGCGGCCGTCCACACATTGAGCGTCAGGCAGTCTTCGCCTTGAGGATAAAGTGATGCCGCGTTGTTCTGTGAACGCCACTGGACGGCCGTGTGACCAAAGTACTTGGCCTCACGCACCAGACGGCTGTCATACTCGGGCTGGGCGACCTGCCAGCGCCGTTCTCCCGTGGGCTGCACAGCGTAGGGAATGCCCTTGAACGACATCAGTCCGTCATCGATGGTACCCACAAATACGCCATTCGAAGCTTCGACCGCCAGCGAATCGGGATAATCTCCCTCAATGACCTTGTTCTCGCCATAGAGTGCAGCCATCTCTTGTTCCAGCTCTGTAGGCTGGGCGGGTTGGGAATCCTCTTTATTCCCACAGGCCACTAGCAGGAGGAGCGTTGCAATAAATATTGTAATTCTCTTCATAACAATTATATCCATTGATGAGTGCAAAGTTAATCAAACCTAAGGACAAATGCAAAAAAAACGACTTCCTCGCCACATTACCACAGGAAAATATGTACCTTTGCACCCAAATTATCGAAAACATTACAAAAATGGGACTGTTCAAGAAATTATTCTCTCGTGAGAAGAAAGAGACGCTCGATAAGGGCCTGGAAAAGACCAAGCAAGGCGTGTTTGAGAAAATCAAACATGCAGTAGCAGGAAAATCGACTGTTGACGATGACGTGCTCGACAACCTGGAGGAAGTGTTTGTTACCAGTGACGTGGGCGTCGATACCACTGTCAAGATCATTGACCGTCTGCAAGCGCGCGTGGCACGCGACAAGTATGTGGGCACCGAAGAATTGAACGAGTTGCTGTGTGACGAAATCTCACAGATGCTCGCCGACAACAATAACGCCGAGCTCGAGGACTTCACTGTTCCCGAGGACAGCAAGCCCTACGTCATCATGGTCGTGGGCGTTAACGGTGTGGGCAAGACGACCACCATCGGCAAACTCGCTTACCAATTCAAACAGGCAGGCAACAAGGTGGTGCTGGGCGCTGCCGATACCTATCGCGCCGCTGCCGACGAACAGCTGGAAATCTGGGGTAACCGCGTAGGTGTTCCCGTCATCAAGCACAAGATGGGCACCGACCCTGCTGCTGTAGCATACGACGCCGTGCAGAGTGCCGTTGCACAGAACGCCGATGTGGTCATCATTGACACTGCCGGCCGCCTGCACAACAACGTGAGCCTGATGAACCAGCTCACAAAAATCAAAAATACCATGCGCAAGGTGCTGCCCGATGCGCCTCAGGAAGTATTGCTCGTGCTTGACGGCTCGACCGGCCAAAACGCCTTTGAGCAGGCCAAGCAATTCTCGGCTGCAACCGAGGTCAACGCGCTGGCCATCACCAAACTCGACGGTACTGCCAAGGGTGGCGTGGTCATCGGTGTGAGCGACCAGTTCCAGATTCCCGTGAAGTACATCGGCCTGGGCGAACAGATGACCGACTTGCAGATCTTCAACAAGCGGGAGTTTGTGAAATCACTGTTCGGGGTAACCAAGGAGTAACCGTTTCATCTTGTATTTTTAAAAGCCTCTAGATGGTCTAGTAATTCTAGACAACATTGCCCATGAGGAGGAATAAGATAGATATCATTTCGTTGGGCTGTTCCAAGAACCTGGTGGACAGTGAACACCTCTTGCGCCAGTTGCAGGCAGCAGGCTATGATGTTGCGCACAATGCCGACCGCATCGATGGCGAGACCGTGGTGGTGAACACCTGCGGCTTCATCGCTGATGCCCAGCAGGAATCTATCGATACCATCCTTAGGCTGGGCGAAGCCAAGCGCCAAGGCAAAATCCGCAATTTGTTTGTCATGGGATGCTTGTCGGAGCGCTTCCGCGCCGACCTTGTCGAGGCATTGCCCGAGGTGGACAGGATGTACGGCAAGTTTGACTGGAAAGGGATGCTCGCCGACTTGGGTCACTCCTATCGGGATGACCTGGCCAATGAGCGCTATCTTACCACCCCGTCACACTACTGCTACCTCAAGATTTCAGAGGGCTGTAACCGCTTCTGCGCCTTCTGTGCCATTCCGCTGATTACAGGACGCCACACATCGGTGCCCATGCCGCAGTTGCTGGACGAGGTGAGACGTCTGGCCGATGGTGGCGTTAAGGAATTCAATGTCATTGCCCAAGACCTGTCGTCCTATGGCATGGACCTGGAAGGACGCATGATGCTGCCCGAGCTCATCGACCGCATGGCCGACATCGACGGCGTGGAATGGATCAGGCTGCATTACGCCTACCCCACCCAATTCCCATACGACATTCTGCCAGTGATGGCCAGCCGCGACAATGTGTGCAGTTACCTAGACATTGCCCTACAGCACATCAGCGACAAGGTGTTGACCAACATGCGTCGTCACATCGGCCGTAAGGAAACCCTTGAACTGCTGGCACGCCTGCGCCACGAGGTGCCAGGCATCCACATCCGCACCACGCTGATGGTGGGTTTCCCCGGTGAGGGAGAACAAGAATTTGAAGAACTGATGGATTTTGTGCGCGAGGCACGCTTTGAGCGCATGGGCGCCTTTGCTTATAGTGAGGAGGCTGGCACGTGGGCAGCCGAGCACTTGAACGACGACATTCCCCAGGAGGTGAAGCAAGAACGCCTGCAACAGCTGATGGCTCTTCAAGAAGGTATTTCACTTGACATTCAAGAGCAGAAGGTGGGGCAAACCCTACGCGTCATCATTGACCGCGAAGAGGACGATTATTACATCGGCCGCACCGAGTGGGACAGTCCCGAAGTGGACCCCGAGGTGCTCATCTCCAAGGACAAACCTCTCGCTATCGGCGAATTTACCGATGTAAAAATCACCCAAGCTCTCCCATTTGAGTTAATGGGAACTGTCTAAAGCATTTACTTGTTTTGGTGAATAGAGACACTTGACTTCCTAGTCAAGCGCAAACGATTGCGCAACAAATTAAAGAAAAAGCTCTTATATATTAATGTATTTTTAAATAATGTTATTACTTTTGAGCGACTTTAAAAGTTTCAGGCAACCAAGAACAAACCAACTTTATTCGCATGTTTAATTAATAAACTCTTTTTATTACAAGTAATGAAGAAATTATCACTTATTTTATCTATGATGATTGCGCTCATTAGCTTTAACGCTAATGCAGCTATGTACATTGTGGGTACCAATCCCTTTGGCGGTTGGGATCCATCAAAGGGTGTTGAAATGCAAGAGACATCTCCGGGCGTCTATACCCTGGATGCTACTCTGGTGCAGAACGACATCTGGTTCATTTTCACTGAGGCAATTGGTGATTGGACCGATGTTAATGGTGGCCGTTACGATTCTGGTATGTCGACTGACTTAACCATTCATGCCGATGAAGAGTTCACTCCTGTTCAGGGTAATAGCGACAAGTCTTTTGCATTCAGCGGTACAGCTGGTGAGACTTACACATTTACCTTCAACACGAACACCGGCAAGGCCATGGTATCGGGTTATGTAGCTCCATTTAATCCCCTGACTGGCAAATTGTTCGCGCTGGGTCAGGTGAACGGCAACAACTGGGATCCTTCGGCAGGCATCGAGATGTCAAGCACTGATGAGAACATCTTCACCCTGACCAATGCTGAGGTTACTGCCAGTGATGATGGCTATGGCTACTTCAGCTTCACCTCCATGCTTGGCGCTGACAGTGACGACTGGAGCTTCACGGGCTATCGTCGCGGCGCCCAGGCCGACGGCACCCTCGTTGAGAGCGGTGTTCCTGCTGTGCTTGCAGATTGGGGCTCCACTGACGCTTTCAAGGTTCTTCCTGGCACCTATGACTTTGAGGTTAACCTGAGCGGTAACACCGTTACTTTGACCCGCAAGGGCGGTGAAGAGCCTACTTTAATTGATGGCGTATTCATCATTGGTGACGTGAACAACCTTGGTTGGGATGCTTCAAAGGGCGTTGAGATGACCAACAACAACGGCATCTATACTGCCGAGATCACCACCCAAAATCAGGGTGAGCTGGGCATCGCTTACTTTGGCTTCACCACGAAGCTCGCCCAGGGCAATACCGACGCTGATTGGGCCGCTATCGAACCTTACCGTTTCGGTCCCGTGAGCGAAGGCGCATTCCTGATGACCGAGGAACTGCTGAACCAGAGCATCGAGCTTGACCTTGAAGGCAGCTACGAGTCTGTTGCTATTCCCGAGGGTACTTGGACCGTTAGCGTAGACCTGACTAACGGCATCCTGAAGATCAATGGCACCTGGCCTACCGACACCGTTATTCCCGAGCCCGCTGCTGATGTTTACATCCTGGGTGAGGTGAACGGTAATAGCTGGGCACCCAACAATGGCGTGAAGATGACCTTGAACGAGGGTGTTTACACTGCCAACATCACCACCGCCGGTGAGAACGATGGTCTGAGCTACTTCAGCTTCACCAAGCAGCTTGCCGAAGGTGATGCTCAGGAAGACTGGGATGCTATCGAACCTTACCGCTTCGGTGCCGTAAGCGACGGTGACTTCATCATGACCGAGGAACTGCTGGGTCAAGAGTGCGATCTGGCTACCGACGGCAGCTACAATGCTATCGCTGTCCCCGCTGGTGAATGGGCTCTTACCGTTGACCTGGAGAACAACAAGTTCACCATCAACGGCGAATGGCCTGAGACTCCTGGTCCCGAGCCCTATGAGGGTGATGTTTACATCCTGGGTGAGGTGAACGACAATGGTGGTTGGTTCCCCAACATTGGTGTCAAGATGACCCGCGATGCTGAGAACAACGTTTACACCGCTACCATCACCACCGCTGGTGAGAATGAAGGCTACAGCTACTTCAGCTTCTCCAAGAAACTTGCTGAGAACGATTGGGAGAACGGTGGATGGGATGAGATCAACAATGGTACCGACCGCTTCGGTGCTGTTACCGATGGCAACCCGTTCCTGGTAACTGAAGAGCAGCTTGGCAATGAGCTGGCCCTCGCTTATGCTGCAGATCCCGCGGCATTCCAGATTGAGGCTGGCCAGTGGAAACTGACCCTGAGCGTTGACAACAAGACCCTCGTTATCGAGAAGGTTACTGCCTTGCGTGGTGACGTTAACAGCGACAACGCCGTAACTATTGGTGACGTAACTGATCTGATCGACTACCTGTTGAGTGGCGACGCTGAGGGTCTTAACCTCCAGAATGCCGACTGTAACCTCGGCGAGGGTGTTACCATCAGCGACGTGACTGCTCTGATCGACTACCTGTTGAGTGGCAACTGGTAATCATTAGCAATCAACGACTAACCCTATTGATACAATCAGGGTCCGCAACAAGTTTGTGGACCCTGATTTGTTTTAATGATTGCTCGGTTCTAGAATAGCTTAGCAGTTATAATCCACACAGGCGCGTAGCTGCTTGACATCCTTGATGATGGCGGCAGCTGCCACGTGGGCAGGATGCTTGGCATAGGTTGCCACATCGGCCATAGTGGGCACAATGGCGGTAAGGACGATGTCCCAGTCCTCGGCAGGATTCTCATTGAGGGCGACCTCAATACTCTGGAGCACGTCGATCTGCTCGGGCAGGGCATCGAGCGCAACTTTAAAACGCAATGCGGTCTCGCGACGAATTTCGTTATCACCCTGCAATTTAAACATTACTATATGCTTGGTCATTATGTATTATTAGTTTAGAGTTTAGAGTTTAGTGTTTAGAGTTTAAGAATTAGCGTTTGATGGTTGTGGGGCAACTGACGGCCCATAAAAAAGACACCGGCCATGTGGAGAGGGCCGGTGTCTTCATCGTTATCATGTTGTTTTATTATTCTGCGGCAGGAGCTTCAGCCTCGGGAGCCTCAGCATCCTCGGCGGCCTCTTCTGCGCCTTCCTCAGCAGCCTTAGCGGCAGCGAGTGCAGCCTGATGGGCAGCCTCCTCGGCCTTGCGAGCGGCACGCTCAGCAGCGAGTTCCTCAGCGTTCTCGGCAATCACCTCGAAGGGGATCTCAACAGCAACCTCCTTGTGCAGGCGTACGATAGCGGTGTACTTGCCAGGGGTCTTCACGCTCTCATGCACGCTGACGATCTTGCGGTCAACATTGTGACCAGCAGCGAGCAGAGCCTCGT
>CAMYUW010000030.1 GCA_947302275.1 uncultured Prevotellaceae bacterium | reverse complement strand
ACCTGCGCATCTTTGACGACGAGCAGGGCGTGATGAACCGCAGCATCATCGATGCAGGTGGTGAGGTACTGGCAGTGAGCCAGTTCACCCTCAACGCCTCGACCAAGAAGGGCAATCGCCCCAGCTATATCCATGCGGCAGGTCATGATCTGGCAGTGCCCCTCTACGAAGCCTACTGTGACGAGCTGGCAACGCTACTGGGCAAACCGACCAAGAAGGGTGTCTTTGGCGCCGAAATGCAGGTAGCGCTCATCAACGACGGCCCTGTAACCATCATTATCGATAGCCGGCTCAAGGAATAGGCATTAGGTTTTAGGCTTTAGGTTCTAGGTGACACAATCTTTCCTTAACACCTATCACCTAAAGCCTTTTTTAGCCAAAATTCACATTCCTTATCACGGCTATATGAAAAAATATGGCTACTTTTGCAGTTTGTAGAGATAGCACTACAAACAGACTTTAATTTTAATCATGATCAACCTGAGTGTAAATGTCAACAAAATAGCCACCTTGCGCAACGCGCGTGGTGGCAACATCCCCAATGTCCAGCAAGTAGCCATGGACTGTGAGCGCTTTGGTGCCGATGGCATCACCGTTCACCCTCGTCCCGATGAGCGGCACATCCGCCGCAGCGATGTATTCGAATTGCGTCCCCTGGTACGCACCGAGTTCAACATCGAGGGATATCCCAGCGAGCAATTTATGGAACTGGTTTTGTCAGTTCGTCCCACCCAAGCCACACTGGTTCCCGACGCCCCAAGTGCGCTCACCTCGTCGGCAGGTTGGGAAGTGGAATCCCACATGGCGTTCCTCACCGACATTGTTGACCGATTGAAGGAAGCAGGCATCCGCACCAGCATCTTTGTCGGTACTGATTTGGACAATATCCGCGCCGCCGCTCGCACTGGCGCCGACCGCGTGGAACTCTATACAGGCCCCTTTGCCGAGGAGTTTGACGCCAATCCCGAACGTGCGGTGGCACCCTTCACCGATGCTGCCATTGCAGCCCACAACGCGGGCCTCGGACTGAATGCCGGCCATGATTTAAATCTCCACAACCTCAAGTTCTTCCAGCAGCACGTCCCCTACTTGATGGAAGTGTCGATCGGACATGCCCTGATAGCCGATGCCCTGTACCTGGGTTTGGAGAAGACCATCCAGGCCTATAAGGACTGTTTGAAATAAAACCCGTATTTTCACGTTAATTATAAATAGAAATAACCAAAAATAACGAACAAATATGTCAATCCTCAACATGATTCTCGCTCAAGTAACGCCTGCCAACGGTATGGTTCAGCAGGCCGCAGACACCATGCAACAAGTCATGGACAGTGCCACGCAGGCTGCCGTTGACAGCGCAACCGCCATTGCCGCAGCTGCCGCAACGGCTCCCGCTGCCGCCGAACCCGTAGTTAAGGAAATCTCAGTATGGGATCTCACCATGGCTGGCGGATGGCTCATGATACCCTTGGCACTGTTAGCTATCGTGAGCATCTACATTTTCTTTGAACGACTGTTCGCCATTAACCGCGCCAACCGTCAGGATCGCTCCTTCATGGACCGCATTAAGGAGTACATCCATCGCGGCGAGGTGGATCAGGCATTGAAATTGTGTCAAGATACCAACACCCCCTATTCACGCATGATTGAGAAGGGTGTCACCCGCATCGGACGCCCGATGAATGACGTGCTCGTAGCCATCGAGAACGTGGGTAACATGGAAGTCGCCAAGCTCGAGAAGGGCTTCAACTGGCTTGCCACCACTGCTGCCGGTGCCCCGATGATCGGTTTCTTGGGTACTGTAACCGGTATGGTACAGGCCTTCTTCCAACTTGCCAGCGCCGGTAACAACAGCAACGTCACCATCCTGGCCAGCGGCATCTATCAGGCATTGGTAACCACCGTTGCCGGTCTGATTGTGGGTATCATTGCCCTGTTTGCCTACAACTTCCTTACCTCGCGTGTCAACAAGGTGATGAACAAGCTTGAGGGCAAGACGATGGAATTTATGGACCTGCTCAATGAGCCGGCCAAGTAAATTAGGCTTTAGGTTTTAGGTTCTAAGCGATAGTAATCGTACTTATAACTTACAACTTGCAACTTAAAACTAGATTAAACTATGGCACTTAAGAGACAACACAATAGCCTGTCGATGTTCAGCATGGCATCGATGACCGACGTCATCTTCCTGCTACTCATCTTCTTCATGGTCACTTCGACGTTTGTCTTCCCTTCGGCGCTTGAAGTGAATCTGCCACAGAGTAGCGAACAGACCGCCATCAAGCCCTCGACCCGCATCTATGTTGACAAGAACCTCAACATGTATGCCACTCAGACGAGCGACACAGGCGAGAGCGACCTCCTGCCCATTGCCCCCGAGCAGCTGGAGGGCTTCATGCAGGCACTCAAAGCCGGCAACCCCGATGAGTTTGTCGCCGTCTATGCCGACGAGGAAGTCAACTATGGCAAGATTGTCGAGATCCTTGACAAGGGTTCCAAGCAGGGCGTGAAAATCGTGCTGGCAACCAAGCCTAGCGAAGCCACCTTTGGCCCCGTTGCCACCGAGGAGGCCGTGCCCGTCGAGCCCACTGTTCCCACTGCAACCACTAACATGTAATGCGTCATCACGATGGAAGAAGATCGCCGCAAAAATAGCCTCTGGGCACTCCTGCTCACCCTGCTCATCACCGTGGGCACGTTGGCGTTGTTGCTGCGCTTCACATTGCGCTATGAGCAGGATCCCAACATGCCCGACTTGACCCAACTGGCACAGGATTCCATCTTGTTTGGCGGGGAATATGTGATGCTTGGCAACACGTTGGACAATGTCCAGAACGATCTCATGGACCAGGAAATGGCCGACCCCAGCGCCTCACCCGATGAGGGTGATGACCCCAACATCGATGCCGATGACCTGGAGGATGCTGGCGAGGTCAACCACAAGACCCCTCCCCTGGTGACCCAGAAGACCGAATCTCCTCACAAGGTGAAAGAGCAGCCTAAGGAGACCGAACCCAAGAAGTCCGGGCCCACCAAGGAGAACGAAAAAAAGGTTGAAAAGCCCAAGGCCCAAGACAAGAAATCTGAGGCCCAAGAGACCAAGTCCAAGAATACCAGCGAGCAAAAGAACACGACCAGCAACGCCACCAACAACAGGGTTAAAAACGCCTTTGGTAATGGCAACGGCAGTGGTGGTGGACAGCAAGGCTCGGCCAGTGGCAACTCCAACCAGGGTATTCTGGCGGGCAAGCCTGGCATTGGCGGACTCGTGGGATACACCCTCGACTATTGGGCCAAACCCGTGCCCAACAGCAAGTGGTCAGGACGTGTCGTTGTGCGGGTAACCGTGAATCCTCGCGGACAAGTCACAAAGGCCAACGCCGTGAGCGCCACGGGCGACCTTGCATCTCATCCCGAGGTGCGACGCGCATGTGAACAGGCAGCCCTCAAGTCCAGTTTCTCGGTACCCAAGAACACCATGACCGAGGGCATCGGTACCGTGACCTACATTTGGCATTGATTGAGCCTTACCGTAACGATCAAACAGGATATAATCGATATATCCTGTTTTTTGTTTTACCCATGTAATACTATCCCAGGGCCGTTTTATTGAAACAATTCATCATATTACTGATTTTATTTTGCGTTTTCAGGGTTTAGGCCTATCTTTGTTCATCAATTGAACAGAAATTGCGCCCATGAGCATTTTAAATAAACAGACCAAGCAGGAAACCATCATCTACACCATCGTGTGGATCGTCCTGTTCCTGTCCCCGCTAGTGAGCTTTTTCTTCAGCCATGAGGACACTTCAATGGATTCAGCATGGATCAAGCGCTCTCTCCTCGACTCGTGGGTAACTCTGCTGTCTTTTCTCATTGTCTTTCTGATTCACAACTATGTGCTGGCCCCCATCATTGTGAAGCATAAGCGAGTAAAAGCCTACCTAGTAGCCTGTGTGGTTTTGATCTGCGTTTTCCAGCTCGCCCAATGTGCCCACAGGCCCAATGGACAGCCATTGATTTCAACCACTGACATGAGAATGCCACCTCCGCGTCCCCCAAAAGGTGCTCCCCCGGTTGACAAGCATGATCTATCGATGTTCTTAATTGTGGTCATGATGATCGGTGCCAATCTAGGTGTAAAGGCCTATTTCCAAAGCGAGGAAGAGAAAAAACACCTGGCCAAGCTCAAGGAGCAGAGTCTCAAGCAGGAGTTGGACTACCTGCGCTACCAGATCAATCCGCACTTCATCATGAACACGCTCAACAATATCCATGCTCTGGTCGATATCGATCCCGACCAGGCCAAGGACAGCATCGTGGACATGTCTCGAATGATGCGCTACATGCTCTATGAGAGCGACAACAACTGCGTTTCGCTCAACAGCGCCATTACTTTCCTCAAGAAGTACCTCAACCTGATGAAACTGCGATACATGGACGCCGTGGACGTCAACCTCGACGTGCCATCGTCGTGCAGCGAAGATGTAGCACTGGTACCCCTGGTGTTCATCCCCTTTGTGGAAAACGCCTTTAAACATGGGGTGATTTATGGCAAGCCTTCAACCATCGATATAGGCATCAAGCATCAGAATGGACGACTGCTGTTCCATTGCCACAATGCCAAAAGCCACGCCAAGCATGAATATGGCGGCGTGGGTCTCAGCAATGTGACCAAGCGCCTTGAACTCATCTATGGTAACGATTATTCTCTGGACATCCATGACGAGGAAGACAGCTATGACGTGCTGCTGAACTTGCCAGCTAAGTGTCCTCAAGACTTCTCCGACTCCACGCCAGCGTCCACCGCCTCAATTCAAAAATAAAATCAGAACAGCTATGATCAAATGTATTGCTATCGATGACGAGCCTCTGGCCCTCAAGAAACTGGTGACATATATCAAGAAGATTCCATATCTGGAACTGGTTGCACAATGCCATAGCGCTATTGAGGCCCAGCGGATACTCCAGGATCAGGAGGTGGATGCCATCTTTCTGGATATCAACATGCCTGACCTCAACGGCATGGACTTTGCCAAATCGATGAAACCAGACCACAGCAAGGGGCCGTTGATGGTTTTCACGACCGCCTACAGCGAATACGCTATCGAAGGCTATAAAGCCAATGCCGTGGGCTACCTGTTGAAGCCCTACGGATTTGACGAGTTTGAAGCTGCAGCGCTTAAGGTAAAGGAAATCATGGATATCCGCCAACAGGTGGTAACCGAAGTGTCCACCGATTCCTCCGACGACGTCATCTATGTGAAAAGCGACTATAAGATTGTGCGCATCGCTATCGACAACATCCGCTACATCGAGGCGATGAGCGAGTACTTGAAGATTTCGTGCGATGACAAAGAAAAATCTGTCATCGTCCTGCTGAGCATGAAGAAAATCGAGGAGCATCTGCCTTCAAGCAAATTCATGCGCATCCACCGCTCGTTTATCATCAACCTGAACAAGATCAGCGAGGTCAAGAAGAACCACGTGGTCATGGAGGGCGACACATCGCTGCCCATAGGCGACAACTACAAGGATGTCTTCATGAACTACCTCAACAAGAAAATATTAACCAAGTAGGAGATTAGATACAATTATATTTTTCTCATAGCTTTTCCTGAGTGGCTCATGCGTGATGCATCAGCTACTCTTTTTGTCATGTCGCTGTTGATTCGTAAGTTTTTCGTAAAGTAGGCTATCGCCTAAGTTACTCCGTCTCGGAAAAACAAAGAAAAACGAGTTTTCCTTTGCTCTTCTCTCGACTTTTCGTAACTTTGCACGTTTTTAAGCGATTATAATTGTTTTTCAAGACGATATGAATATTTCCTATAAGTGGCTTAAACGCTACATTGACACCGACCTGACACCTGAGAAGGTGGCCGAGGCTTTGACCTCGCTGGGTCTGGAAGTGGGAGCAGTAGAACAAGTTGAAACCATCAAGGGCGGACTGCGCGGACTGGTCGTGGGACAGGTAGTGACCTGCATCGACCACCCCAACAGTGACCACCTGCACATCACCACCGTCAACCTGGGCGATGGCAATGAGCCTGTGCAGATCGTGTGCGGCGCGCCCAACGTGGCCGCTGGCCAAAAGGTGATTGTTGCCACCATTGGCACCAAGCTCTATGATGGTGATAAAGAGTTTACCATCAAGCGCAGCAAGATGCGCGGCGAGGAATCGCTGGGCATGATCTGTGCCGAGGATGAGATTGGCGTGGGCACCAGCCACGACGGCATCATTGTCCTTCCCGAGGACGCTGTGGTGGGCACCCCTGCAGCCGAATATTATGGCATCGAGGATGACTATCTCATCGAGGTGGACCTGACACCCAACCGCATTGACGGAGGCTCGCACTATGGTGTAGCCCGCGACCTGGCGGCATGGATGAAGCGTCACGGTATGGAGGTGAACCTGCACAAACCCAGCGTTGAGGCGTTTGCCATCGACCGCAAGGATGGCGGCATCCCCGTCACCGTTGAGAATACCGAGGCCTGCCCCCGTTATGCCGGCTTGACCGTGCGTGGCGTGAAGGTACAGGAGAGCCCCAAGTGGCTCAAGGATCTGTTGCTTGCCGTTGGCCAGCGCCCCATCAACAATATCGTCGATATCACTAACTACATCCTGCTGGGCACGGGACAACCCATGCATTGCTTTGACCTGAGTAAGGTAAAAGGCGACCGCGTGGTGGTTAGGACCGCTCCTGCGGGCACCAAGTTCACCACCCTTGACGGTGTGGAGCGCACGTTGACCGACCGCGACCTGATGATCTGCAACGGCGAGGAGCCGATGTGCATCGGTGGCGTGTTTGGCGGTCTGGACTCGGGCGTGAAAGAGGCGACGACCGACGTGTTCCTGGAGTCGGCCTATTTCCACCCCACGTGGATCCGCAAAACGGCGCGCCGCTTCGGCCTGAACACCGATGCATCGTTCCGCTTTGAGCGCGGCATCGACCCCAACGAGGTCATCTATAACCTCAAACTTTGTGCTATGCTGGTCAAGGAACTGGCAGGTGGTGAGATCTGTGGTGATATCGTTGATGTGAAGGCCCATGATTTCCCCGGCTTCCCTGTGGAACTGCACTACGACTATGTGAAGCGCCTCATCGGCAAGGACATTCCCCACGACGTGATCCGCGATATCGTGACGAGTCTGGAGATGGAAATTACCGCCGAGGATGACGAGAAAATCAACCTCGTTGTGCCCACCTACCGTGTTGATGTGCGCCGCCCCTGTGACGTGGTGGAGGACATCCTGCGCGTGTATGGCTACAACAACGTCGAGTTGACCAACGAGGTGCACGGCAGCCTGTCGAACAAAACCGACGTGGACTGGCGTGACGACATGCAGGAGATTGTGAGCAACCAGCTCACTAGCGTGGGATACCACGAGATCATGAACAACTCGTTGACCGTGGGTGCCTACTACGAGGGCTTGACGACTTATCCTGCCGACCGTTGCGTGAAGATCATGAATCCCTTGAGCAGTGACCTGAACGTGATGCGCCAGACGTTGCTGTTTGGCGGACTTGAAAGCATCGCCCGCAATATCAACCACAAGAATCCCAACCTGCGCCTCTACGAGTTCGGCAATGTGTATGGACACGACAGCCGCTTCCACCAGGGGAATATGGCCCTTGCCCCCTATAGCGAAAGAACTCAGATGGCGATGTGGATGACAGGCAACAACCACAATGAATCGTGGGCCGACAAGGTGAGGGCACTCACCATCTATGACCTGAAGGCCGACCTAGAAAACGTCTTTGCCAACATGGGCATCGACATCAGTAAGCTACAACTTACTCAAAGTCAAGATGATACTGTCAATCCGGCTCTAACATATAGTGTGAATAAACACTTGTTAGATAACCCCAAAGGTCTAGTTACCAATGACCTTAAAAATTTGGTTATTGCCGTTATGGGTGTTGTGGATGAGGATTTGGCCAAGAAGTTTGACATCGATCAGCCCGTCTATTATGCTCAAATCAACTGGAATGTCGCTTGCAAGCTGGCGATGAAAAAAGACATCAAGTACACCGACCTGCCCAAGACGCTGCCACTGCGCCGTGACCTGGCCCTGCTGGTGGACACCAACGTGACCTACGACGACATCCGTCTCGTGGTGGAGGGCACCGAGAAGAAACTGTTGAAGTCGATGACGCTGTTTGACGTCTATGAGAGCAAGAAGCTGGAAGCAGGCAAGAAGTCCTATGCCATCAGCATGATTCTGCAAGACGACGAGAAGACGCTCAACGACAAGCAGATCGATGCCATCATGAACAAGATTATCAAGAACCTGGAGACCCAACTGGGAGCTAAGCTCAGGTAATTCTTAGGTTTTGGCATTAGGCATTAGTGCCTGACAGACAAGAGAAAATATTAATCTTTAAACTACATAATAAAATGGGAAGAGCTTTTGAATACCGCAAAGCAAGAAAGATGAAACGCTGGGGCAGCATGTCCCGCACCTTTACAAGAATCGGTAAGGAAATCACTATCGCCGTTAAGGCTGGTGGCCCTGACCCCGAGGGCAACTCACGCCTGCGTGCGTTGATTGCCAACGCCAAGACGGCTAACATGCCCAAGGAGAATATCGAACGCGCCATCAAGCGTGCTAGCGAGAAAGATGCCGGCGACTACAAGGAGGTGATTTACGAGGGATTTGGTCCTCATGGCATCGCCGTTCTGGTCGAGACCGCTACCGACAACACAACCCGCACCGTAGCCAACCTGCGCAACTACTTCAACAAGAAGGGCGGCAGCCTGGGCAACTCGGGCAGCGTGGCCTTCATGTTCAGCCACAAGTGCTACTTCCACGTGGCACCCAAGGCCGATATTGATCCAGATGAACTGGAACTGGAACTCATCGACTGCGGCGCTGAGGAATTTGCCATCGACGAGGAGGAAATGCTCGTTTCAGGCGACTTCGCTTCCAATGGCGACATCATGAAGTATCTCGAGGACAACGGCTTCGAAATCAAGAGCAGTGAATTTGTTTACGAGCCCGCCGACTACAAGGAGGTGAGCGACGCTGAGCGTGCCGAAGTTGAGGCCCTTATCGAGGCCCTCGAGGAGGATGACGACGTGCAGAACGTCTTCACCACCATGGCCGAGGCCGAAGGCGGCGATGACGAGGACTAATTCTGGTCAACAAGAAACTCATAACTATATCAATATCCATCAGGCGTGACGCGGCTGTCCTACAACAGCAATGCGTCACGCCTGCTCTTTAACTATTCTCACTCCTAAAAGAAGGTGATTTCTGCAGGAATGTGGGGTTAGTATTGTTCGTCGGCGTTGGGGAAGTCGCCACTCTTGACATCGGTGATGTAGTTGCCCACGCTGTCGATAATCTGTTCTCCCAGGTTGTTATATACACGCAGGAATTTCGGTTTGAACTCGCGGTTGAGACCAAGCATGTCGTGCAACACGAGCACTTGACCACTGCAAGCGCCACCGCCGCCAATTCCGATGGTGGGCACGTTGATTGACTGGGTAACCTTAGCAGCCAGGGTGGCGGGAATCTTCTCCAAAACAATACCAAAGCAGCCAATTTCGGCCAACACCTTGGCATCGGCGAGCAGTCTAGTGGCCTCGGCTTCGTCCTGGGCACGGGTGGAATAGGTGCCGAACTTGTTAATACTCTGCGGGGTCAATCCCAGGTGGCCCATCACGGGAATGCCTGCACGCAGGATCATCTCGATGGCAGCACGCATCTCGCGCCCCCCTTCAAGTTTCACGCCATCGGCGCCCGTTTCCTGCATGATGCGTACTGCATTGCGCTGTGCCTCGATGGGATCACCCTGATAGGTGCCGAACGGCATGTCCACAATGACCATGGCGCGCTTGACGGCACGGGCTACAGTGCGACCATAGACAATCATGTCGTCGATGGTAATGGGTATGGTGGTGGCATTGCCCTGCATGACATTGGAGGCGCTATCGCCCACCAGAATGATGTCGATGCCAGCCTGATCCACAAGGGTAGCCATCGTGAAATCATAGGCGGTAATCATCGCAATTTTCTCACCGGAAATACGCATGTCGGCAATGCGCTTGGTAGTGACCTTGCGAGGGTCGGATACGGTATAGGTTGACATGATTGGTCTTAATCTTTATTGGATTATACGTTTAACAGTAAAGGCACAAAAGTACTCGTTTTGTACCCAATAATCAAAATTTCACCCAAGATTAAACCAAAAAATGTTTAAAAAGTCCAATAATTCAGTTTTTATAGCTAATTTTGACCCGCAAAATCAATTATAAACCTAATTAATTCTCAGAACAATGAAGAAATTCTTTTTAGCTCTCGCAGTTTTGGCATTTACCGCCAGCTCAATTTCAGCCCAGGATGTAAAGGCTGTTCCTCAAAAACAGGCTGTTGAAATGAAGAAGCATGAATGCAAGGACCACAAGGACGGTCAGGCTTGCAACAAACCCGCCGACCAGCAGTGTAACGACTGCAAGGCCAAGGCCGCTGCTGCCCCCAAGCACGAGTGCAAGAAGGCTGAAGGCAAGGCTTGCGATAAGGCCAAGATGATGGCTCCCAAGCAAGATTGCAAGAAAATCGAAGGCAAGGAATGTGACAAGGCCAAAGCTATGGCCCCCAAGCATGAGTGCAAGAAGGCTGAAGGCAAGGCTTGCGACAAGGCCAATGCCGAGAAGAAGGACTGCTGCAAGGACAAGATGGAAGGCAAGAAGTGTGACAAGCCCGCCGACCAGCAGTGCCCCGACTGCAAGGAGAAGGCTGCCAAGAAGAACTGATCTGACTGATTCAGACACTTGATTCCACGCTAAACCACTGAATGATAACATATCGGTGATTTAGCGTGGTTTTTTTATCCAAATTTCCACACCCCCCACAAACGATGTCAACGGGAAGAATAAGAGTTCTTGCAGTGATGTATTGCCTCACTGCTTTGCTCCCGCTTGCTGCTCAGTCCCAGGGCAATGGGGCGGTGCAGTGTCCCGTTGTGAAGATTGAGGCCGAGCGGCTGGCCGACCTGAATATGCCCCGCTATGGGCATACAGTGTTGCTGCTGAATGGAGAGCCGACAGTAATCGGTGGCCACACCACCAACTTCGTGCCGACGCCAACCCTCGAGTACTATAAGGATGGCAAGTGGCATCTGGTGCCGACCGCATTCACCCATGATGACGGCTGTGCTGTGGAACTATCGACAGGCAAAGTACTTATCATGGGAGGACACAAGGAAAACATGGGTGTCGGGCAAAGTTTCGAAGTAGAACTCTATGATCCGTTAACGCGCACGTCTGAGGGTTTCGCCAGTCTCGACACCAAGCGAGCGATGCTATCGGCACTTGCGCTGGAAGATGGTCGTGCCGTCATTGCCGGCAATTGGTACCATAAGGATGCCATCGAAATCTATGATGGCAAGGTCAGTTTCTTGCCTGTGAAGGGCGTGAGTATCGCTCGAAGTACCCCTTTCATCCTGCAAACGGCTAAAGATGACGCCATGATTATAGGTGGGGCGGACACGGTTGGCCGTCCAATCACCGTTCCTGTGGCCGACTTCCTGCAGGGAGAACCTTGCCATGTTCCGTTGCTCGAGGAGTGGAGAATCCCCCCTGTAGTCCTGATGTGGCCCTCATCCGCGTCCTTTATCGGTGATAAGTTTAAGGGTGACTATTCCTATCTGCTGCTCATCACCAATGACGAGGGACAATTAGCGATTGCACGCGTCACCAACGGGGTGTTCACCCTGTTGCCCACCGATGTGCCTATCCCGAGGTCAAGCCAATGGGGAGAAATATACTATAAGGGCATCCTTGTGGACCGGCAATGCCAACGGGCATATCTGGTTGGTGACGACCTTCGTCATGAGAGTGTCAATCCCAGCATCACAACCCGTGTGTATGTTGTCGCCATTGACTATGCCACAGAGCCAGCTGGCCTGACATTCTGTTATACCGATGTGTTGGATGATACGGACATCGATAATATCATCCTAACCGCAGATGGAGACCTGATGCTGACTGGCGGAACACCGCAAGGTTCATATTTCAAACCCACTGCTGCCACCTGGCTGATACACATTAGCCCACGTAGCCAGACGGCAGGCGTAAGATTTTCCTGGTGGATGTGGACGCTTCTTGCCTTGGCCATCGCTGCGATGGCGCTAGGGCTAACATGGCTGTACCGCCGCATGAAAAACAAACCAATGATTGAAACGGAAACTCCTACCGTGACCCCCAACAAGGAGATCAGGGAAGCACCGGACACCGGTATGGACTATACTGTACTCATGCAGCGCATCTGTCTGTTGATGGAACAGCAGCAACTCTTTATGAATCCCAACCTGAAAATCACCGACCTTGCCACCGCGCTGGGCACAAATCGTAGCGCGATCTCCAACTGCATCAACTCGCAGCGCAACTGCTCGTTCCCGCAGTTTATCAACACCTATCGCGTAGCCTATGCACAGGAACTGCTGCACAGTCAGCCCGACATCAAGATGGCCGAAGTGTGGGTAAAAGCGGGATTCTCCAGTGAAGCCTCGTTCTATCGCATCTTCAAGGCCATCACCGGCACCACTCCCAGTGCCTGGAAAAACCGATAGTCCTTAGTTGGCATCCGCACACTTCTTTTCAAACAACATAAACAACAATCAACAACCGAAACAACTTAAATAGTTGTTTTCGTTGTTCAACGTTGTTATAGTTGTTTGATATAGGAACGCGGATGCCCAGAAAAGTAAACTGACTCTCAAAAAATAAATTGAGAGTCGGTTTTTACATTTTGAGAGCCCCCGAAAGCCGTGATACAGTAAATTTGTAAATCAATTTTACCCAAATAATAGCATTTCTCCAAATTTATCTCTGATCTTACCTATAACCTCATCCGAACCCAATAGATACTACATATTTTAATTATTAACCAATTTAAATAACAACATTATGAAGAAAATTCTTTTATCTATGATGGCGCTTTGCTGCGCATTAGCGGGCATGGCTCAAACAACGACCGATGTGCCCAAGGTTGTTTTGCAGCATGGCGACCAAGTGAGCGTGTTTCAAGGGGCTAATGCTTTTGTTCTGGCCATGACTGCTGCCGAGGACGGCGACGTCATCAATCTTTCAGACGGCAACTTTGCTCCGGCGCCCATCAACAAGTCTGTCTCCATCTATGGTGCAGGATACGAAAGTAATGCCGAGACAGGGACGGCTGTTTCCTGCCTTGACAGTGATGTCTTTATCGGCGTTTCGGGTGACACGCTCTGTAATGTTCACATGGAAGGGCTTTATATCAATGGTTTCTTATATGCTGGTTATGCGAACAATAACACCACCAAGGTTCCGTTAAAAAACTTGACCATCGAGAAATGCTGGATACAGAAAACCTTGAACATGGGTCTTTATAACGAGAACTTGACCATCAAGCAATGCGTGTTGTGGGGAGGAGAAGCCCAATCCATAATCAGAGGTCTCTGCAAGAACACGCTGATTACCAATTGTCTGCTGTATGGAACGATCGTAGGATATACCGAAGACGGCGAGGTACTCATTGACCACAGCATCTCCAATGGTTGGAATTATTCTGGCAATAACGGTCAAGGTATGACATGGACGAACAGCATCTTTGCGAGAGATCTGTATGGCCCTTATTGCGTCTTGAAAAACTGTCTTATTCGCAACTCTACTATACCGACAGGAACAACGACAGAAAACTTGTATATAGTAAGGGTTGTTTCAGAAATTTTTGCTGATGCAATAGATGCCACTTACTCTGCTGACCGCACTTTTGAATTGCAGCAGCCTGACGTCTGGATTGGCACCGACGGCACCCAGGTTGGCATCCTAGGCGGCATGGGCTGGAGCAAGGTGCCCAGGATTCCTGTCATCAAGACCCTGGAACTGAATGTCGAGGGCACGCAGTTGCACATCAACTATGAGGCCGAGGCAAGAGATTAACTCATCGTTAAAACTTGATATGACTATGAGCATTATCAAATATTGCATAGCAGCGTTCGCCACTGTCAGTTGTATGGTGGCGACGGCCCAGGGTGGCATCGTGGAGCGCGAGTGCTGGCTTGACAACAACACTGCCCAAAGCCAGTCGTTAGGTGCCTCGCCGGCCACGCTCGACATCTCGTCGCTATCGGCGGGCCTGCACTGGTTCACGATGCGCGTGAAAGACGACCAGGGCATGTGGAGTCCCACTTTGACAAAGGCGTTCATCATCAATGAAAAGGACAACAGTACCGCTACGTCGATTCAGCACCGCGAGGTATGGTTTGACAACAATGTTGCCGAGCGCCAGACTATCGGTGTTACACCTGTCATGCTCGACATCTCGTCGTTGTCCGCTGGCTTGCACAGCCTGACGATGCGTGTTCAGGACGATTTGGGCTACTGGAGTTCGTCAGTGACGAAACACTTTATCATTCCCAAAGCAACGGTGGAGGAGGATAGCGTGGAACTGGTGCGCTACTGCTATTGGATTGACGACGATGTGGCAAATCTGGTTGTGGGTGAGTTTCCTGTCTGTGGCAAGACCGTGTCGGGCGTGATTGATATTGAACTCGACTTTAGCGAGCTGTCTTTCGGCCAGCATACAATCTATTGGATCATAGGTGATAATAAAGGCGTTTGGGGTTTCTACACTGGCGAGATCAATTCAACAACGTTCTTTAATTCTCGTGGTGACGTGAACATGGACGGCGACTTAAGCATCGGTGACGTGACAGCACTCATCGACTATTTGCTCAGCAATGACGATACGGGCATTGATATGGTTGCTGCCGACTCCAATCTGGATGGAAATGTTTCGATTGGCGATGTGACATGTCTCATTGACTATTTGCTGGGCGACACTTGGTAAATTGTCATCAATATCCCATTATTCCCGAATCCGGGCTGAGGCAGATGCTACAGCCTGGATTCTTTTATCAACTTTTTGGGGCCATTTCTGGGTAGTTTCACGCCCGAACATGTGCGTCGAACAGGGGTCACCGTAAACAGAGTGTGGAAAAAAGGTACCTATATTACCATGATGTCGATGCTTTTGATTACCTTTGCCCCATTCCAACGATGACGGCTCACCCCGTCTTGGTAGTAAGATAAAGGCAAATCTGCCAAAAAAGATTGAAGATGAGTCAATGAGACTAACAACGCTGGCTTTGTTATTTGGCATCATGGCTTTGTTGCCGCATGACGCACTGTCCCAGAGCAACGGGGCAGGGCAGTGCCCTGTCGAAAAGGTTGAAGCCGAGCGCCTGCCTGACATGAACATCCCCCGAATCGGACATACGGTGCTCTGCTTGAACGGTGAGCCGACGGTCATTGGCGGTCACACTACCAACTTTGTGCCGACGCCCACCCTCGAATACTTCAAGAATGGAGCATGGCACCTGGTGGAGATGGCCTTTGCACACGATGACGGCCGCGCTGTGGAACTCTCGACAGGCAAAGTGCTCATCTTTGGAGGTCACGAGAAAAATTTGGGCATCGGGCAAACCTACGAAGCCGAATTATATGACCCGAAGACCCGCGAGTGTCAGGGCTTCGCCAGCACCGACACCAAGCGGGCGATGGCATCGGCGATGGCAATGGACGATGGACGTGCCATCATCGCCGGCAACTGGTACCACAAGGATGACATCGAGATGTATGACGGGGATGTGGGTTTCCAGCATGTGAAAGACGTGAGTATCGGCCGATGCTCTCCTTACATCCTGCGCATCTCCAAGGATGATGCCATCATCATTGCCGGAGGTGACACTATTGGTCAGCCGATTACCCTTCCCGTGGCTGACCGCCTGCGTGGAGAGCCTTACCACGTGCCATTGCTCGAAACGTGGAGAATGCTCGCTGGATTCATGCCTTACCCCTCGTCCAGTCTCTTTATTGGCGATGAAGCCAAGGGGGACTATTCCTATCTGCTCCCTGTCAAGAATGACGATGGACAGCTGGCCATTGCCCGTGTCACTAATGGAGAATTCTCGCTACTGCAAACCGATGTGCCTATACCCAAAGCCTGTCAATGGGGTGAAATTGCCTATTACTTAAATTTCCTTGTTGACCGTAAATGTCAACGGGCATATCTGCTGGGCATGGATGCTCGGGCGTCAGTAGCCGCTAGTGGCAAGGCCCGCATGTATGTTGTCGCTATCGATTATTTCACGACACCAGCCCATGTGACATTATATTACACCGATGTGTTGAGCGATGCGTGTGACGCTAATGCACCACTATTGACTACCGAAGGCGACATCATGCTGGTGGGTGGACCGCCTAAGGGTTCATACTTCAAACCCACGGCCGCCACCTGGCTGCTGCACGTCAGCCCATACGACCATAAAGCCAGTGCACGTTGGCCCCTGTGGGGGTGGCTGCTTGTCGCGTTGACACTCGCTGCATTGACGGCCAGGCTGATGACGCTGTATCGCCACAGGAAAAGAAATCAAGTCAAGGAAACACCTCAATCGGTTACCGTCGAGGAACCTGTCACCGCTCTCAACATGCCCCAGGAGGAAACCCTCGAGGCTCCCGATGATGCTATCGACAGTGCTAAACTCATGCAACGCCTCGACCAACTGATGGAAGAGCAGCGGCTTTTCCTGAAACCTGACCTGAAGGTAACCGAAATTGCTAGCGCATTAGGCACTTCCCGCACGGTCCTTTCCAACTGCATCAAGACGCATCATAACTGCACTTTCCCACAGTTCATCAACACTTATCGAATAGCTTACGCTCAAGAACTCATGCGTAACCAGCCCAACCTAAAGATGACTGAAGTTTATTTGGCGTCCGGTTTCTCAAGCGAAACATCATTCTACCGCATCTTTAAAGCCATCACCGGCACCACCCCCAACGCCTGGAGATTGGATATTTAACATCCATATCAGACAAGCCTCTCTTTCAAACAGCTCAGAAATCTAATAAAAAATAAGAGAATCGACTCCCAAATTTTTTTTTGGGAGTCGATTCTGCTAAATTGAGAGTCCCTAAAAGTAGCGTTTTCATAATTTTGTACATCTTAAAATAAGATAACATATCTCCAATTTGCCTCATATCAAAGAATCTTTAACCAATTCACACTATATATATTTATTTAAAACCGCAATGCGTATGAAAAAATTATTATTTCTCTTAGCGACGATGCTGGCAACCTCGTTTGGATTGCTGGCACAAGGCACTTCGTGGCAAACTGCTACGCTCATCACTAGTGGGTCAACCATGAGTGGCGCGCTCGACAACAACACAACCGAAGCATGGTACAAGATCAATGTGACCCAGGAGGGACACGTTGACCTTGATGTAACAGCCACTGGGAATCTGACGTTTGGTAGCTGCTCTGTAAACGGTTACTGGGATGATGCACTCCGTAATTATGCTGGTTTCAATGGGTATGGCACTGCTCATGCAACCTCGAATATCGTCGACGCGGGCAGGGGCACCTATTACATCAGGATTGCACGTTATGGCGGCAGTGGAACTTTCAGTCTGAAATATACGTTCACGGCCTGCTCCTTGTCCAATGACCCGGAGCCTAACGAGGAGTACCAGCAAAACAGCCTGCTGCAGAGTGGCAGAACGGTACAGGGACGCTTGGGCTACCGTAACTCGGAGAATGTGACCGACAACGTGGACTGGTACAGGATTGAGGTCCCCCAGGAGGGTCATGTCGATATTACCGTTATTGGTACCGAAACCCTGAGGTTCGGTAGCTGCAACGTAAATGGTTACTGGGATGATGCACTCCGTAATTATGGTGGTTTTGCTGGCTATAGCACTAATACGGTTACCTATAATGCCATCGATGTGGGCAGGGGCACCTATTACATCAAGATTGAACGCTATGGCGGCAGCGGTGGTTACACTCTCAACTATACGTTTACGCCCTGCTCTCTGTCCAATGACCCGGAACCTAACGGTGATTACCAGAACAACAGCCTGCTGCAGAACGGGACGCGCCAGGGACGCTTGGGCTACCGTAACTCGGAGAACGTGATTGACAACGAGGACTGGTACAGGATTGAAGTTCCCCAAGAGGGTCATGTCGACATCATCGCTACCGGCACCGAAACCCTGAGGTTCGGTAGCTGCAACGTATTTGGTTACTGGAATGATGCCATCCGTGACTATGGCGGTTTTGCTGGCTATAGCACTGATTCCGTTACCTATAATTCCATCAGTGTGGCCCCGGGTACCTATTACATCAGGATTGCACGTTATAACGGTAGCGGCGGCTACAGGCTGAAATACACGTTCACGCCCTGCCCGCTGGCCAATGACCCAGAGCCTAACGGAGATTACCAGCACAACAGCCTGGTGCAGAACGGGACACACCAGGGACGCTTGGGCTACCGTAACTCGGAGAACGTGATTGACAACGAGGACTGGTACAGGATTGAAGTTCCCCAAGAGGGTCATGTCGACATCATCGCTACCGGCACCGAAACCCTGAGGTTCGGTAGCTGCAACGTATTTGGTTACTGGAATGATGCCATCCGTGACTATGGCGGTTTCTCTGGCTATAGCACTGATACGGTTACTTATAGTTCCATCGGTGTGGGTCCAGGTACCTATTACATCAGGATTGCACGCTATAACGGTAGCGGCGGCTACAAGCTGAACTACACGTTCACACCCTGCCAGCTAGCCAATGACATGGAGCCCAACCAGGATTATCAATCCGCTGCTTGGCTGCCTAGCGGCAGGACCATGCAAGGACGCATGGGACACCGTAACTCGGAGAACGTGACCGACAACGAGGACTGGTATCGATTCAACGTTAACAAGGCTGGCAATGTCGAGTTCACCGCTACTGGCACCGAAACCCTGAGGTTCGGTTCTTGTACAGTATATGGTGTCAGGGATGATGGATCTTTGTTTAGCAAGGGTAGTTTCTCTGGCTATAGCACCCCCACTGCGACCTTTAGCGGTACCAATTATGATGTGGGCACTTATTACGTCAGGATTGCACGCTACGACGGCAGCGGCGGCTATAGGCTGACCTATAACGGTCCCTCCATTACTGGCGATGTGAATAGTGACAATAAGATGGATATCAGCGACGTGTCCAATCTCATTGACAATTTGCTTGGTGCAAACGACCCATCGTTCTTTGCTCCTGATGCCGATGTGAACGGTGATGGCATTATGGACATCAACGATGTAACTGCACTCATCGACTTCCTGCTTACAAGTAAGTAATAAATAACTTGATTTTATGCAAAAATTGAGTTCGGGCTGGGGTGGAAACCTCAGCCCGAATTCTCTCTATTCCCTCATTAAAAAAGTGGCGGAACAAAACTCTGATGCCATTTGAAAAATAAACAGAATCGGTTGTTTTATTATAGAAAGGAGTTTAGATTTTTAGACTGTTGACAATATGATAATTGACTTATTTCTAGTACCTTAACTTTAATATGGGGTTGGATTTTTGTTTAGGGGTATTGTTGAGGTAATATTATTCTAATAATTTTGTGAATGAAGTATGTCTATTAGAACCATTAACCAATGAAACAAAAAAAGACTTTAATGATTCTTGCTGTTGCCGCACTGTTCATCGGTGTAGGCAGTGGCAATGTGTGGGCACAGGAGGTACTGCAGATCACTGCTGACGCCACCCAAGTGACCCAGGACTTTGACGGCATGTGGGATAGCGAAGCCCAAGCAGCTACGCTCGACATGCCCAAGGGCTGGCGCGTTGACCGCCAGATGACAGCCCCGCGCACAGTTGGCAGCTATGGCAGCGCCGCAACCGCTGTGATGTACACCGGTGGCACCAGCCTTGCCAGCAACGCCAAGAACGGCACGTGGAATTTTGCTTCCAGCAGTGTGCCCAGCGATTGCTCGGTGGGCGGACTGTCAACCACCGTTGACGGCGGTACCCGTTGCATCAACGTGATGACCTGCCTGCGCAATGCGGGCGACGAGGCCATCACCAAGCTGACCATCAATTATGACATTGAGAAGTACCGCGACGGTGACAACGCCGCGGGCTTTGCTGTGCAGCTCTATGTCTCGACCGACGGCAGCACTTGGACCAGCGCTGGCGAGGACTTCTACACTTATTTCGCCCCCGATGCCGCTACCCAGGGAGCTGCAGTCGTGCCCATCAGCACCACCGCCATCCAGGGCAAGCAGCTCAAGGTGAATATGAATCCTGGCAGCGACCTGTACCTGGCATGGAACATCAGTGTGGCCAGCGGCACCAGCCCCAACAAGGCGATGGGCCTGTCTATCGACAATGTGGCCATCGATGCCACCTTTGCCTCGCAGGACAAGTCCTGCTACATCTACGTCGAGGATGTGACCAAGTGGAGCACTATGTTAATGGCCGTGGACCGTGGCGAATTCAATGCTCCTGCCAGCAGCGCCGTGGTCAATGGCGTGGCTTACAAGGTGTGGGCTCTCGACATGGACGACAGGGACCACTTACTCACCTTTAGTGATAACATCGCTAATACGTTGCAGTTCAATATGACTGCTAACCGTGATTACTACCTGTGTGTGACTAAGGATGAGGTGAGCGAAATCACCGACCCCGAGAACTACACGGGTTATGTGGATCCAAGCAGACCTCCCTTTGTCGCTTCGGGTATCTTCCTGCGCGGCGAGGTGAACAGTTGGGGCGCAGTCACCGACTGGGAATTCAGCGATGAGGGCAATGGCACCTACGTGCTGTATGACAAGACCCTGAGTGGCGCCTTCAAGGTGGCTGACGCCAATTGGAGCAGCGCCTGCAACTACGGCAGCAACGGTACCAGCGTCCAACTGGATACCCCCTATAGCCTCGTGCTGGGCACCAACGACAACATTTCATGCGGCGGCAACACATTTGTGTGCAAGCGCATCGTCCTCACGATTGCCGATGGAACGGCTGCATTGCTGCTTGAAAGCGATGATGACGACACAGGTCTGACCTCAATTTATGTCATCGGCGACAACAACAGCTGGAACTATATGGACGCCAGCGGTGAGTTGAAGCTGGATCATGACAAAGTGTTCAAGGGCCAAGTGACCATGCCTGCCGTGGGCGACGGCTACAGCCACTGGCGCATCTACCAGCGCCTGGGCATGGGCGGCGTGTGGGGCGCTGAGAGCGACCTCACGGGCAACAACACCAGCGGCACGCTCATCAAGGGCAAAACGGGCAAGGTTTCGACCGCCCCGGGCACCTATGACATGACCTTCGACCTGGCCACGGGTGAATATAACCTCACGCTGGCTGCATCCACTCCCACCACGATGACCTTGCAACCCGCCGATGTGGTACTCGTTCCCGAATTGCCCGAGCAAGTCAAGGTGCTGTCACTGAACAACAGTCTCATCTATTATAATGACCAAGACGAAGTGTTCAATGGCATTACAACAGCGATGGGTAAAGATGGCCACTGGACCAAGCACACCCTGCTGGGCAAGTCGCTCAAGACCCATTGGGACGAGGGCGACGGCGTGGCAGAGGACGGTAACCCAGGAGCCAAGATGCTCGTGCGCAGTGAGGCTTGGAGCCACATTATCCTGCAAGAGCAGAGCTCGCTGCCCCGCACCGATATCGAGACCTTCCGTGCCAACGTCAAGCGCTGGGTGGACTACATCCGCGAGTACTGCCCCAATCCCAACGCCATCATCATCGTGCCCGTCAACTGGGCCTACAGTGGCGACTGGGAGAATTACACCGCCTTCAATGCCACTTTTGTCAAGAACTATCAGGATGTCGCTCTGGACTTAGGCGTAACGCTGTGCCCCGTGGGCGTAGCCTATCAAGAGGTTTATGACCTGGAGGGCAGTGAGGGTACCCTGACGTGGTTCCTCGATGACCGCCACCCCACCCTCAAGGCTACCTACATGGCCGCTGCGATGGAATATGGCCTCATCTACGGTGCCGACCCGATGGAAATCACATGGGCACCCACTGGACTGAACGCTGCCGATGCAGCCGCAATGCGTGGTTATGCCAGCCGTGCGCTGAACGGTTTCACCAACTACGTGGACCACACCGCCGGACAGGTGCTTTACAAAGTGACCGTGCGCGACCAGTTCGGCATGGAAATTGAGGCACCCGAGCCTGTGGTGATGACCCTGAGCGACGGTGGCGACATCGACGCCAACCTGGTATTCACCAGCAACGGAACCAATGGTGAATATACCGTTACCGCCACAACGGGCGATTTCACCCAGCAAGCTACACTCAAGGTGGCTAGCGCCTTGACCGAGGTCATCGTTTATCCCGCCATCGAGATGGACGAACTCACACTGAGTGCCAGCGAGGCCTTTGATGCCATGGGCGACGAGGCCACTGCCACGCTGCCCGCCGCATGGCGCATCGACCGCATCCTGACCGCGCCGCGCACCGTGGGCCGCTATGACCAGGCCGATGACCACACCATGTACAGCGGTGGCGTGAGCCTGCCCAGCAATGCCAAGAACGGCACATGGAACTTTGGCGACAACGCAGGTAGCGACCGTGCCCTGGGTGGCATCTCGACAGGCGTTGACAATGGCACCCGCTGTGTCAACGTGTATGCCCACCTGCTCAATACGGGCAACAAGGACATCGAGAACCTTAACGTCACCTACAACATCGAGAAGTACCGCAAGGGCAACAACAGTGCAGGCTTTGCAGTGCAGCTCTATTACTCCATCGATGGCCGCAACTGGACCAGTGCCGGCAACGACTTCTACACCTACTTTGCTCCCGACAGCGAGACGGCAGGTTATGAGACTGTTCCTGGCGATACCAAGCCTGTGAGCGCAGTGCTCGGCACCAAATTCGCACGTGGCTGCGACCTGTATCTGGCATGGAACATCAGCGTGGCCAGCGGCACTGCTGCCCAGGGTGCCATGGCACTGGGTATCGATGACTTCACCATCCGCGGCGAGCTGCCCAAGATTCCCGCTTCACAGCATTACATCTTTGTCGACGACCAGACGGGTTGGGATGCCCTGGGACTGTATGCTTGGGGCGACAGTGAGCTCTTCGGCGCATGGCCGGGCGAGGCCAGTGTTGGTGACTCCATCGTTGGTGGCACCAACTACAAGGTCTTCCTGCTCGATACCAATAGCGGCAATTACCATCTGATTTTCAACAACTGGAACAACGGCGTACAGTTGCCCGACTATGACATCGTGGCCAATCGTGACTACTATTTCACCATCACATCAACAACCGTGACCGAGGATCAAACCACCGTTGTGGAGAGCATAACCGACGGTGCTCCTGCAATTCAAGTTCACGGCAAGATGGTAACCTATCCTGGCGCCATCACGGTCTATAATGTCAATGGTCAAGTAGTAGCTACTGGAAAGGAAACCGTGGGTTTGCAATCCCTCTCGCGCGGCATCTACATCCTGCAGGGCCGCAGTGGCAGTCATGTTGACACCATTAAGCTCGCCATCAATTCATAACCAACAGATCATTCAATTTTACTGATGAATGGCCGCGACCAGTCAATGGTCCACGGCCATTCTTTTTCTTCACGACCATAAGAATGAAATGCTATCATTTGCCACGAACGGGTCAAAAATGGTGTTCGTGTCTAAATATAGCATTTTTCTGTTTAAGTCAATCATTCAATGGGGTCTAAACGCTCAAAATAGACAAAAAAGTTAACTATTGCCTAGTGGAAAATCGGTGGCGCTTCGCCAATTCGAACATGTTCATTTTGCCTTGGGCCTGCACAATTTTACCTCAATAATGTCCTAAATTGCGTTAACGTTTTGGCCAAGTGGGTAAATAGTTGTAATTTCGCAGGGTTAAAACAAATCGAAGGCACATATCCACAATGAAAATAGGGAATATAGACTTAGGCGAACGCCCTGTGATGCTGGCACCCATGGAGGATGTCACCGACCAGTCGTTCAGGCTCATCTGCCGCGAACAGGGTGCCGACATGGTCTATACCGAGTTTGTGAGTGCCGATGCGCTGATACGCAACATCGAGCGCTCGTTTCAGAAGATGTCGATTGCTCCCGGTGAGCATCCTGCCGCCATCCAGATTTACGGACGTGAACTGGAGCCGATGGTGGAGGCTGCTCGTATCGCTGCCGAGGCCAAACCTGATTTCATTGATATCAACTGGGGCTGCCCGGTGAAGAAAATCGCTGGCAAAGGCTCCGGTGCAGGTATGCTGCGCAACATCCCCCTGATGCTTGAGATCACCCGCGCCATCGTCAAGGCCGTTGACCTGCCTGTGACCGTCAAGACGCGCCTGGGCTGGGACCACAACAGCAAAATCATCGTCGAACTGGCCGAACAGCTGCAGGACTGCGGCATCGCCGCCCTCACGATTCACGGCCGCACACGTTCCCAAGTCTATACCGGCGAGGCCGACTGGACCCTCATCGGCGAGGTGAAAAACAACCCCCGCATGACTATTCCCATCATCGGCAACGGAGACGTGACCACGCCCCAGAGGCTGAAGGAGTGCTACGACCGCTACGGCGTTGATGGCGTGATGGTGGGCCGCGCCAGCATCGGTGCCCCGTGGATTTTCCGTGAGATGAAGCAATATCTGCTCACGGGCGAGGTGCCCGTCATCAGCAATAGCGAGAAAATGGCACTCGTGCGCCGCCAGATTGCCGAGAGCATCGACCGCATCGACGAGTACCGCGGCATCCTGCACATACGCCGCCACCTGGCCGCCACGCCACTGTTCAAGGGCATCCGCAACTTCCGCCCCACGCGCATCGCCATGCTCCAAGCCAATACCCGTGCCGAACTCGAGAGCATCCTTGACCATATCGAGAATGATATCTTGCCTAATATTGACTTAACTGAACAAATACTAGACAATAATGAAAAAATCGTTGATTAGTTTGTTTTTACTCGTGGTAGCATCGCTGGCTGCCAGTGCTCAGGTTTCCCGTCATGAAATCAATGTGGGCGACTTCAACCGCCTGTCCCTCGTTGACAACATCAACGTTGAATATCGGTGCAATGCCGACTCGGCCGGTATTGCAGTCCTGAAATGCACGCCCGAGGTTCTTCAAGGACTGATCTTTACCAAGAACAACTCCGGCCGCTTGAGCCTGCAAATTGAAGACATGATTGAAAAGCAAGGCGGCCTGCCTCCTATCACGTTGTACTCGTCCTCGCTCGATGAGGCAGAAAACGGCGGCGACAGCACCCTGCGCATTTCCAATCTGCCGCCCATGAAGGAATTCAAGGTCCGCAATATCGACAACGGCAAGATCATTGTGCGCGACGTCAAAGCATCCAAACTCGAACTGCAAATCCTCAGCGGAAAGGGTAAAATCATCGCCAACGGCTCCTGTGATGACCTGTCGGTGAAACTCATCGGAACAGGCGAAATACAGGCCGACAATGTGGCTGCCAATAACGTCACTTGCCGCATCATGGGAACGGGCAACATCGGTTGCAACGTGCTGGACGGCGAACTCAAGGTGAGCGGCAGCGGCACGGGCAAGGTCTATTACAAGGGCAACCCATCTAAAGTCACGGTGCGCAAGCTGGGCACCATCAAGGCCATCCCGATGAAGTGACCTGCTCCCGACCATAGCCGATTCATAATGATACAGATGCCATCACCGTTACCACGTGGTGGCATCTCTGTTTTTGCATTATTTCAAAAAAAACCTGCGCCGAACAAACCTCAACTATCAAACTTTATTGTACCTTTGTAGGTTACAAGACAAAACCTCTACTACAATGGCAAAACAGGGACTCACACTGGAGCAGAAGCAGACTCAACGTCTGGCACTGGAGCAGCAACGCCTGCTGGGACTGGTGCTGGAGAAGAGTGATGCCGAGATGGCCGAGTTCATTGACAACAAGGTCAATGAGATACAGGCCCTCGAAAAGAAAAATGACGAGAACGACGAGTATGACGCCGGTAATGAGCGCGACAACGAACGCGACAACGAGCGTGCGCCGGCCGATGAAGTCAATGCCGAGACCAACGGCGATGACGACACGATGGCGTGGTACCGTTACTTTGCCAACAACCGAAGCCGCGACGATGAGTATTATGCACCCACTGCCGTGAGCGAGAAAACCCTGCAAGAGTATCTTGCCGACCAACTCGGCGAGCTGGAGCTGGACGAAACCCAGCAGATGATTGCCCGTGCCATTGTGGGCAACATCGAGGATAACGGCTACCTGCACCGCTCCACGAGCGAGATCGCCGATGACGTGACCTTCAACGACGGCTTTGTCATTGATGCCAAACAAGTCGAAGACATGCTGGCAATCGTCCAGACCCTCGACCCTCCAGGAATCGCAGCCCGGGACCTGCGCGAGTGCATGCTGCTGCAACTGCGCCGCAAACCCCAGAACGAGGACGTGAAAACAGCCATCACGATGGTCGATAAATACTTCGACGAACTGGGTGCTATGCGTTTCGACTCGCTGGCCCGCAAGATGGGTGTGTCCTCCGATAGACTCCAGGAAGTCTTCAAGCACCAGATCAGGAGGGGCCTCAACCCCTACCCCGGCAATGCCTTTGGCAGCCGTTCCTACATCACCCAACAGGTGACACCCGACTTTGATGTCGAGCTGGACGAGGACAACAACAGGCTGGTCGTCACACTGCGCAACAACATCCCCGCACTCCAGATCAGCGAGAGCTACACCCTGATGAACAAGCGCTACAAGGAAGGCACCCCCTTAAGCGTCAAGGAAACCAAAGAGAAAAAACAGATACTGGATGCTTACCAGCGTGCCAGTATGTTCATTGAGGTGCTCAAGCAGCGCCAGGAGACGTTGTTCAACACCATGAGTGCCATTGTCCAGTGTCAACAGGACTATTTCATGAGCGGCGATGAACGCGACCTCAAGCCCTTGGGACAGCAGCTGATTGCCGACATGATCGGGAAAGACGTGTCGGTGGTTTCCCGTGCCATCAGCAACAAGTATGTGCAGTTGCCATGGGGCGTGAAGAGCCTCAAGTCTTTCTTCTCGGAAGACATCAACGGGGCCTCCAGGCATGTGGTCTATGACGACCTGAAGAAACTTGTCGATGCCGAGGACAAGGCCCACCCATTGAGTGACGACGCCCTGTGTGAGCGGCTCAAGGCCATGGGATACAAGCTGGAACGCCGCACCGTTGCCAAGTACCGCGATGCCCTCGATATCCCTAGCAGCACCGTACGCCGCAAGATGGAGCGGTAACTGCCACACATTGGCGATAAGGCGATAAGGCTGAAACCAGAAACCAGAAAACTAAGAATGAAGAGATACACAGTCAACAAATGTATTGCAGGTGTGGCCAAATTCATGACCTCAGCCCTCAGCCCGCTATTGATGCCCACCTATGGTGTCTTTCTCGTGATGTGGGTATCGGTGCTGTGCCTGTTGCCCTACGGTACACGTGTTGCCGTATTGCTCGTCTGCATGGGCATCACCTGTATCCTGCCGCTCATCTTCCTGAGCGTGCTGCGCCACTTCAAACTCATCAAGGATCTCCATGTCGAGGTGCGCGAACAGCGTTTCCTCCCTTACCTGTTCACTGTACTGTGCTACATTGCGGCTGCCTATTACCTGTACTACTGCCACTCGCCACAGTGGTTTATCATGTTCATGGTCGGGTCGGCGGTCACCGTCCTGATGATGATGCTGATTAACCTCAAGTGGAAAATCAGCGCCCACATGGCAGGCATCGGCGGCGTGGTAGCGCTCGTCTATCAGATTCATGTACAGGGTTTGAGCGCCTTTGACCTGTTCTGGGTCCTGTGCTTCATGATTATCTTGGCCGGAGCACTCGGGTCTGCCCGTCTGGTGCTCAAGCGCCACGATACGCTGCAAGTGCTGGCTGGTGCCGTGCTGGGATTCCTGTGCGTCTCGTTAACCATGCGATTCTTAGGCTAAAAACAACTGAAAACATATAACTACATGAACTTCAACTATAAACGCCGCGCCACAGTCAGCGTTCCCGTGGGGAACCTTCCCATGGGAAGTGATTGGCCCGTGCGCGTGCAATCGATGACCAATACCGCAACCGATGACATTGAGGCCAGTGCCGCCCAGTGCCAGCGCATCGCATTTGCCGGAGCCGACTATGTGCGCCTCACGGCCCAAGGCGTCAAGCAGGCCCAAAGCATTGGCGAGGTTTCCCGGATATTGCGGGCACACGACTGCGACATTCCCCTCATTGCCGACATTCACTTCAACCCCCAGGCAGCACTCGCCGCGGCACAAGTGTGCGAGGGTGTGCGCATCAATCCGGGCAACTTTGTGGACCCGGCACGCACATTCAAGCAGCTTGAATATTCCGAAGAAGAATACCGCAATGAGCTTGACCGTATCCGCGAGGCCCTGTTGCCCTTCATTGCGGTGTGCCGCGAGCACAACACCGCTGTGCGGCTGGGTGTGAACCACGGTTCACTGAGTGACCGCATCATGAGCCGCTACGGTAACACGGCGGCTGGCATGGTCGAGAGCGTGATGGAATTCCTGCGCGTGTTTGTAGAGCAGGATTTCCTTAACGTGGTCATCTCGATGAAGGCATCCAATGTTGTGGTCATGGTAGAGGCCGTCCGCCGTCTCGTGGATGCCATGGACCGCGAGGATATGCACTTCCCGCTGCATCTAGGCGTGACCGAAGCCGGATTTGGTGAGGATGGACGCATCAAGAGTGCCGTGGGCATCGGCACGCTGCTGGCCGAGGGCTTGGGCGACACCATACGCGTCTCGCTCAGCGAAGACCCTGAACTAGAAGTGCCTGTAGCCCGTAAACTCGTGGATTACATCTCGTCCCGTGAAGGGCATGATCCCATCCAGGGCAGCTATAGCGAAGGATTTGACCCCTTGTGTCCCGAGCGGCGTGCTACGGTTATGGTGCATGACCGCATTGGTGGCAATAAGCCCCCTGTAGTCATCGCCAGCTACCGTCCCGACGAACTTGACGGTGCAGAACTGCAACCCGACTTCTATTACAGTGCCGATGGCCTGATCGACGGCATGCACCAGTTCCTGGTGCCACTGGACCGATGGAGCGGCGAGCGTAACGTGTATCCATTGCTTACCCTGGGCGAGTGGAACCGTTGCCCGGAGACCAGTCTGCGATTCCTGCAACTGCCGGCCTCCACTCCCATACAACGGCTGGATTTCCTGCGTGGCCGCAACGACACCGTCCTGGTAATCACTCCCGTGGGCCAGAATATTCCCGGCGAGGAACAGGCATTGACCCATGCCCTGGATCTGGCGGGCATCAACTGTCCCGTCGTGATGCGCAACACTTATCCTGACAGTTCCAGTGAATGGCTTCAGGTCAAGGCTGGTGCCGACCTGGGCGCCGTCATGCTCAACCGCCGAGCCGACGGCATCTGGCTGGAAGCTCCCAGCTGCCATAACAATGCCGAGGTCGTGCGTTACGCCTTTGCCATCCTGCAGGCAGCACGCCAGCGCACGAGCAAGACCGAGTTCATCTCCTGTCCGGGTTGCGGCAGAACCATGTTTGACCTCCAGGCCACCGTCAAGCGTGTACAGCAAGCCACGTCCCACCTGACACACCTCAAAATCGGGGTGATGGGATGCATCGTCAACGGCCCCGGTGAGATGGCTGATGCCGATTATGGCTATGTCGGTGCTGCTGCCGGGCGTGTCAGCCTATATAAGGGTAAGCAGTGCATCGAGATGAACATCCCCGAGGATGATGCCATCGACCGTCTCATTGACCTCATCAAGCAGCACGGCGACTGGCATGAGCCCAAATCCTAACAATTTGGGGCTGAGGACTAGAGACAATCAACTGATATGAAAACAATACAGCAATTCTCGCTCCTGTTGCTCCTGGCGGCACTCTTTGCCTCTTGCAGCAGTAACAGCTTCAAGATCGACGGTGAATTCACCAACCTTAAAGTAACCTCCCTCAAAGTCGTCTTTCTAGGCGATTCGGGCGTCGTCGATGAGTGGGTCAATGTGGACAAAAAGGGGCATTTCTCCTTCAGTGGCGCATCATCACAGCCCACTCTGCTGAACATAAGCAATCACCGTGGTGACCCCCTGGCTACCATGATTGTGACCAATGGTGACCACATGAAAGTCAAGGGAGACGCAGGCAAGGCGATGGACGTGAAAATCAAGGGCAACCGTTTGAACGAGGAGTGGCAACTTTTCCGCGATGAGCATGCCGCATTCTACAGCGACCCCAACCCCACCCGCCTCGATGCGGCCATCGAGAAATACGTGCGTGAGCATCCTGCCGACATGCTGTCCACCGTGTTGCTCGTGGCAGACTACAGTGACTTCAGCAACCGCAGCAAGGTAGACAAGATGCTGCAAAGCATCGCCCCCGAAGCTAAGCCCAAATCATTGACGCGGGTCATCTTAGGCAACCGCAACGACAGTCCAAAGGCCAACTTGCCCCGCCTGATGAGCCTTACCCTCTTCAAGCATGGCGGCAACTTTGAAGATGTGGCACTCACCGGGCACTCGACGCTCATCAACTTTTGGGCAAATCCTCAGAATGACCGCAACGCCCTAGTTGCAGAACTGAATAAACTCGATCAGGACGTCCAAATCATCGATATTCTCACTGAGAGCGATACCCTGCGCTGGCATCAGACCATCAATGAAGATCCTGCAGGCTGGAAGCATTACTGGGCACCAGGCGGACCTCTCGAACAAGGTATCCAACTATTGGACATCTATTCCATGCCCTGGTACGCCACCATCGACTCCACTGGACTAGTCCTCTATTCTGGCCCCAGTCTCACAACCGCACTGGGCTCCATCCGTTAATCCTTATTTGCCTAGGAGTGGTTTCTTCAATCGGCATGGGATTAGCTGATTGAAGTCTAAACGAGCGCAATGAATTCTTAATGAAAGGTGTGAACCCTGCCGGTCTTTAGGGTTATCTTATCGACTATTTTTATATATTGTTGTCCGGGGAAACATCGTAGATGTTAGCGGTTCGAAGAACCGATTTCAA
>CAMYUW010000029.1 GCA_947302275.1 uncultured Prevotellaceae bacterium | reverse complement strand
CCGTTCAGGCGTGTGGTATAGCGCAGCGAGTCGTTAAACTGGATGCTGTCCAGGCAATAGTATTCGCCCTCGTTGGCACGTTCCAGCAGTTCGTTCTCGTAGGCTTTCTTGTCGCCGCGGTTGTAGGGCTTCTGGATACAGCGTCCGCTGGGGGTATAATAGCGGGCAACGGTCAGGCGCATCATTGAGCCGTCTTCAAACTTGAAGGGGCGCTGCACCAAACCCTTGCCGAAAGTCCTGCGACCGACGATGACGGCACGGTCCCAGTCCTGCATTGCTCCGGCGAAAATCTCGGCTGCCGATGCCGAGTACTGGTTGACCATAACCACCATGTGCAGGTCTTTGTAGCTGCCCCATCCGTTGGCGTTGGCTTCGTTGCGGGGACTATTCTCGCCTTCGGTATAGACCATGAGTTGCCCGCGGTCCAGGAACTCGTTACACATGTCGATGGCGGCATTCAGATAACCGCCGCCGTTGTCGCTCAAGTCCATCACCAGTTGGGTCATTCCCTGCTTCTTGAGGTCTTTCATGGCCTCCATCATCTCCTCGTGGGTCTTGGCTCCGAAGCGGGATATGCGCAGGTAACCTGTGTGGTCGTCAAGCATGTAGCTGGCGTCGATGCTGTGGACGGGGATGTTGTCACGCGTGATGCGGAAGGTGATCAGTTCCGGCACGCCCGGGCGCTGCACTTTGATGGCGACCTGGGTGCCCTTCTTGCCGCGCAGGCGCTTCTGGATGTCGCTGTTGCGCATCTTCACGCCCGCGATGACCGTGTCGTTTACATAGATGATGCGGTCGCCTGCCAGCACGCCCACGCGCTCGCTGGGGCCGCCGGGTACGGTCTGGATAACATACAGCGTGTCCTTGTTCATGTTGAACTGGATGCCCACACCGCTGAACTCGCCTTGCAGCGGTTCTTCAAGTTCCTTGGTCTCCTTGGCATCGGTGTAAGAAGAGTGGGGGTCCAGACTCTGGAGCATCCCCTTGATGGCCTCTTCGATGAGTTTGTCCTCGTTGACCGAGTCCACATAGAGGCTGGAGATCGCATACTCGGCGTTGAGCAGTTTCTGCATCGCCTGGGGCATGGACATCGTGCGCTGAGCGTTAATGCTCAATGACAATGCCAGCAGTATCCCCACAACAAAAAATATCTTTTTCATTTCAGATGTTGATATTCGAAGTTTTAAGTTTTAAGTTTTGAGTTTTAAGTATGATTACTAACGCCTAACGCCTAACACCTAACACCTAACACCTAATACCTAACGACTAATGCCTAATACCTAAAGTTTAAAGCCTTCAGGCAGATACTTGCTCACGTCCTGGCCATAGCGTGCCAGTTCGCGCACGATGCTGCTGCTGATGTGGCTGTACTCGGGCAGGGTATAGAGCAGGATGGTCTCGATGCCTGTCAGGTCGCGGTTCACCTCGGCCAGGTGCTTCTCGTTCTCGAAGTCCTGGATGAGGCGTACGCCACGCACGATGAACTGTGCGCCCACCTCGCGGGCCACGTCAACGGTCAAGCCGCTATAGGTGATCACTTCCACGCGGGAATCATCCTTAAAGACGCGCTCAATCCACTCTTTGCGCTGCTCCATCGTCAGGAAAGCGTGCTTGTCGGCATTCACGCCGATGGCAATCACAAACTTGTCGAACAGCGGCAACGCGCGCTTCACGATGGACTCGTGGCCGCGGGTGAAGGGGTCAAATGAACCGGGGAACAGCGCCACGCGCTTACCCTCGTTGTTAATGCACTGTGATGTCTTCATCGTCCTCGTTTACTAGGTTATCAATGATAAAGTTCTGGCGTTCCATCGTGTTCTTGCCCATGAAGAAGGCGAGCATCTGGTTGACGGAGTCCTCCTTGCGCAGCGACACGCGGTCCAGACGCATTTCAGGGCCGATGAAGTCCTTGAACTCGTCGGGCGAGATTTCACCCAGACCTTTGAATCGAGTGATTTCGGCGGCATCGCCCAGCTTGTTAAGGGCGGCCAGTCGTTCCTCGTCGCTGTAGCAGTAGTAGGTTTCCACCTTCTGGGGCTTGGCTTCTCGTTTGTTGGTGCGGGTCTTGCGTTTGGCATCCTTCTTGTTGAGTACGCGGAACAGGGGCGTCTGAAGGATATACAGGTGGCCCGTCTTGATCAGCTCGGGGCAGAACTGCAGGAAATAGGTCAACAGCAGCAGGCGGATGTGCATGCCGTCAACATCGGCATCGGTGGCGATGATGACCTTGTTGTAGCGCAGGCCGTCGATGCCGTCCTCGATGTTGAGTGCTGCTTGCAGCAAGGCGAACTCGACGTTGGTGATGACCTTCTTGGGGTCGAGCCCATAGGTGTTCAGCGGCTTGCCTCGCAGTGAGAACACGGCCTGGGTCTCCACGTCGCGGATCTTGGTGATCGAGCCGCTCGCCGATAGACCCTCGGTGATGAAGATGGAGCTCTCGCCACGGCGGTCGTTGTCCTTGGGGGCGCGTGCATCGTTGAAGTGTACGCGGCAGTCGCGTAGCTTGTCGTTGTGAAGTGCTGCCTTCTTGACGTTCTCGCGCACCTGCTTGCTCACGCCGGCGATGGCCTTGCGCTCGCGCTCGTTGTCCTGAATCTTCTTGAGCAGCACCTCGGCGGTCTCGGGCGCCTTGTGCAGATAGTTGTCGAGCTCGCGCTTGATGAAGTCGTTGATGTACTTGTAGATGGTGGGACCGTCCTTCCACATGATGCTGCTACCCAGCTTGATCTTGGTCTGGGACTCGAAGACGGGTTCCTCGACCTTGATGCTGATGGCGGCAACGATGCCGTTGCGTATGTCGCTATACTCGAAGTTCTTGCCGTAGAATTCTTTGATGGTCCTGGACAGGGCTTCGCGGAAGGCGCTCTGGTGTGTGCCGCCCTGCGTCGTGTGCTGGCCGTTGACAAACGAGTAGAACTCCTCGCCCAGCTGTGCCGCATGGGTAATGACCACCTCGATGTCGTCGCCAGTGAAGTGCATGAGCGGATACAGCGGGTCGTTGGTCATGTTTTCCTTGACCAGATCGCTCAGACCGTTGCGCGAGTGGTATTTCTTGCCGTTGAGGTTGAGTGTCAAGCCGGTGTTCAGGTAGGAATAGTTCTTGATCATCTGCTCGATGGTCTCCTCGCGGAACTCGTAGTTCTTGAAGATCGAGGCATCGGGCCTGAAGCGCACCAGCGTGCCGTTTTCCTCGCCCTCGCCAGCTGCGATGATGCCGCTCTGCTCTTTGGCCACGCCCTCGTGGTAGAGCACCGACGAGCACTGTCCGTCGCGCACGCTGCGGATGTAGAACTCGGTAGAAAGGGCGTTGACCGCCTTGATACCCACACCGTTCAAGCCCACTGAGCGCTTGTAGGTGTGCGTGTCATACTTGGCTCCGGTGTTCATCTTGGAAGAGGCGTCCTTGACCTGGTCCAGGGGGATACCGCGGCCGTAGTCGCGGATGGTCACCATACCGTCCTGGACGTCGATGTCGATGGTGGGTTTGGCGTAGCCCGTGTTGAACTCATCGATGCTGTTGTCGATGACTTCCTTGATGAGGACATAGATGCCGTCGTCGCTCTGGGAGCCGTCGCCCAACTTGCCGATGTACATGCCGGGGCGCTGGCGGATGTGTTCGCGCGGCGAGAGCGTAATCAGTTTCTCGTAGCCGCCGAAGTCACTTGCCTGCTGCGGTTGTCCTGTCGCCATGGTGGGCTCTTCTATGATGGGATTCTGATTGTCTTGTGACATGTCTTTTTGGTAAAATTCTGCGTTTTAACCTGCGAAGTTACAAAGAATCCTCCAAACTGTGGCTCAACGACCTTCAACAATAAGTTTTATTAACGATTTAGTCCTTAGTTTTTAGTCCTTAGTTTCTGGTTATCGTACTTATTACTAATGACTTCTCCATAAGACGGTGGGGGAGGGTGAAGGAAAAGGAGGGTGCGCCATCGGCGGCGGACCCTCCTTCAAAGTAATGCAAAGAGTTATTTAATGTATTGAATCTGTGTTTGCTTACTTGAGCACCTTGGTGGTGGTGATTGAACCGTCACTGTAGCGTGTCACGACAATGTTCACGCCGTCGAACGGCTTGTCGGACTGCATGCCCATGATGTTGACATACTTCACGTCAACCACCTCGCGGTCGGCATAGATGCTGCTGACAGCTGTGGGGATGCCTTCGTCGCTGCCGTTGCCCTCACCATAGCCATAGCCATCGGCAGGAGCTTCGCTACCGTCGCGTAACGCCTTCTGTCCACTCTGAGTGGCATCGGCCTTGTAATAGTATACGCGCACAGCGATGGAGATTTCACCTTGTGACATTTCGCTGGGAGCGGCAAATGCATTGGGCTGAATGGTTGAACCAGCACTGCCAGCATTATCTTCAGTCCAGTCATAGCCGATAGTAAGCGGTCCGCCAATCATCTCGGAGGAGAGTTCCATCTCGCCCAGCGGATGGGGATAGGTGAGTTCAGCGCCGCCCTCGATGTGGGTGTTATTGTCATTCGCGTTGACCACGCGTGTGACAGTAAAGAAGGGTATGTCCTCGTTCTCCAGCAGCCATGCGCGAACCAGGTAGGGCACGGCACCCTCGGGGTAAACTGGAGAAATGGAGATAACGGGCGTATAAACGCAGTAGTCAACGTCAGTGCCGTTGATGGACTGAGTCCAGTGGCCACCAGGGCGTCCAGCGCTCTTCGAGCCGCCGATGCTCAATGTGGGTTCCAGGTTAACGGTCGTGGCAGTTACCTGCGGAGCACCGTAGGTGTTACCCTGGGTAACAACACCGTTGGCTACGGTCACGGGCACGTAGTAGATTGTACTGGTTGCGTCAACGCCTTCGTCAGTCATCGACAGCCACATCTGGGTTGCGTCGCTGGGGATAACAAACGTATCGTTATTATAGACGTAGCTCTTGGGGTCGCTTGCATCCTGGGTGGCAGTAGCTACCGATGTCCAGCTGCCAGTGCCCACCTTGTGGCGCAGGTCGTAGCTGGTGATGGGCTCATCGTCCTTGACAAGAACCTCGACACTGACGTCTCCACTACCATAGCTGAGACTCATATCGATGTCATCATCCACGTCATCCTTCGAGAAGATGTAAGTGCCATCAGCCTTAGCTTCGCTCTTGTAAACAGGAATCTCAACCGTGTTACTGGTCAACTTGCTGCTGACAACATAACCCGAACCAGTTACGTTAACGGTGACAACGATATCATCGCCATCGGGCACGGGGATAGTCACTGTGAACGAGCCGCTGTAAGAGGTCTCGGCTGTTGGTGTGAAGGTTACTGTAAGATTAAGCGTGCCGCCAGGAGCCACTTGTCCGCTGGTGGTGGGACTAACAGTAATGCCCTGAGGCAGGTTGGTTGCATTAATTGTTGGAGTGAAAGGCTGGTTACCCGTGTTACGCACGGTAACAGTCTGAGTAGCAGTATTGCCAACAGCCGCACTTAAAGCTACAGAGTTAGGTGTAACTGTACCATTTGTAATGGGCTCAGATTCCACATAAGTGAATTTCACTTTCGGCAAGAAAGCATCGATATCACCACCAGAGTAATGACCACTAGTACCTGGGGTATTCGAAGATCCATAGCTATGGAAACCAGTGTTATGACCAGAGCTTTGCGTTACACCATAAAAATTGGTAGCTTCATAGTCAGATGTATGTGCTGTAGACTCGAAGTCCACAAGCAGATTACCACCATAATAGGAGAATGGCGTGTCAAACACGATAGTCATTGTATTGATTCCACTTGTCACGACATAGTCTGCTTTTACCTCAGTGATGTTGTCAGGCTCGAGACGAGTACTATTAGCTAGAGTACTTGCAAAAACAGTTTCATCGGTAGTACCTAATTTGACAGTCCATGTAGATGTCTCTAGGTCTTGATGTATATTTCCTGAAGTATAGAATGTCATCGAAGTGAGGTCTTTGCCCACCAGATTAGTTAACTCGCTTTCAGGATAAATCATCTGGTTAATCTGATAATTGTCAATATAGTAACCATAAATGGGTAAGTTGCCATTTGTGTCGGTTCCATCACAGGCTGTAACTGCTTTTTCACAAGTACCATTAAGATTAATGTATACAGGATCGGCACCAGCACTTGTCAAAGTAACAGTAGCAGTATGGGTGCCCAAATCTGTGGGCGAATAACTGATGTTCAAGGTACCGCCATTGCCGAGATTGACAGGATTGGTGCCGTTATTCATACTAAACACTCCATTTGCATCATTCAGCGTGGCAGTGATATTACCAGTAAGATTTTGACCTGTAACGGTCACCGGCAAAGTCTGAGTCACATTAGGTATAGCCTCAAAAGAAAGCAGAGTGGGTGAAGCAGAGATTATGGGATCAGTTGGAAGCAAACCAAATGTCACCTTCGGCAAAAAACTATATCTTGTAGTAGTATTGTTTCCGTTATAATATGAGGAATTACTATAATTATTTACTCCATAAAAAGATAGACCCTGATATTCACCAGTCGAAGTCGATTCAAACTCAATAACAAGGTTTTTACCACTGTTATAATCACTTTGAGTATAAGTAAAAGTTTGGTCAAAATTGATCACTAAGTTTCTTCCCGATTGACAAGCGGTCATGTTGGTTGTTACAACTGTTGTCAGTCCAGTGATACGGGTTGGACTAGAACCAAACTGAGTTGTACTCGTTGTGCCAATCTTAATATTAAATATGCCATCTTTCAGATCAGTAATATTACTGCTCGAATAGAATGTCAACGAGTTAATGGGTTTATCCACCAAATTGGCTAATAATGAATACGGATATATCATTTGGCTCATCTGCACATATTCATCATAATACAGACCATATAAGGGAATATGGTTGTTTGTGGTTTGACCATCACACACGGTCACAGGAGACGGAGCGGCTGCGTTCAAATTGTTACCGAAAACAGCTAAGGCAATAAAGCCGAACAGCAGTATATAGCGCAATTTGTTAATTATCGTTTTCATATCATTGATGTGTTTTAGTCGTTAATAAAGCCCTTTGCCATTCATCACACTGAACTTGTGATTATTAGCTACGTTCTTGACACCCTTTGCCATGTTCTTGCCTTGATTATTGCTGACATGGCGAGGAGCGCCCGATGCAGAGCCATTGCCGCTTGAGATGATGATCTTTGACACGTCAACAGAATATGGATCAGTAGGTATGCATGCGAACAGAATGGTGCCGTTGGCACATACCGGAACTGTCCAAGTGTAGGTTTCTCCAGCGACGAAAGTATGGCTTACACCGTTAACCATCATAGATCCATTGCCATACGTTCCAGTATCAGCAATGATGGTAACATTAACACTGTTTCCAGCAAAATCGTTTGGCATGGTATAAAGCACATTGCCGTCATTGTTAAACCAGAGACAATATGTGCCCTCATCCACGAGGCCTACAAATTCATAAGACCAGTTGTTGGGGCCCGTTACTACGATGCCTTCAATGGTGCCGTCACCATTCTGGTAGTCTGCACTAGCATAGAAATCACTTACAGAAGAACCGCTACTCGGAAATAATATGTTGGCATCGACTGTTGCCGTATAGGAGTAGGAATCGGGATGAGCATTGAGTTCTGTCGAAACCGAGAAGTTGTCAATCAAGTTGCTCATGCCATCCAGTGAGATCAGGTCATTGGGAGAAAGGGCAGAAGTCGTACCAAATGCCGCCTCATTACTCCAACCATTATTGCCTTTTGTGCTGAGCGTAGTGGTCACGTCATATACGGGAACCATTGGCTCCAAAAAGTCAACTTCAATTTGCGTTATGCGGGGTGATTGTGCAGTGCTCCAGTTACCATAATAATCTTGTGTCATACCTTGAATCGTGATGACATCACCTACATTGACACCGGTCACACCAAAATTATTCCAGGTGTTAGCTGATGCCTGGTTAATCCAGCCACCAACACTAAAATAACCTTGTTGAGTCGTATAGATACTCACAAGAATTTTGCCATTGTGAATGTTCAACCCAGCGGGAATAGTGAAACTCAGATGGTTACTTGATCCACTTTGTATATAAGCATATCCATTGCGATTACCATATAGCCCTGATGAAGTCCAGTTCGCAGGAAGACTTGCATCAAGAGATCCAGATGATGATACGCTCGTAAAACTCAGAGAACCAATGGGGTTTTGCGGATAGGTCTGTGGCGTACGCATTACGTTAACGCGTGCGAACTCCTCGGGGTTCCCCTCGTTGGCTCCGTCCTTAATACCCTGGCGGGCAATGGTGATAATGTTGTTGCCGTTGTTCAGCATACCGGCGGTAATCTTGTTGCCGCTGGGTTGCGTGAGTTGCAACGTGTTGGTGTAGGTGTTGGTCTGTGCTACGGGATCGTACACACTCACGTTGTCCACGAGCGAGAGCGCGAGACGCTCTGCAGGAGACACAGATGGCTGACTTTGAGCCATCACACTAGTCCAGCCGACTGAAATGAGCAGGCCGAACAAAATAAAAGTTAGTTTGTTTCTCATCTTTCTATTCGAGATTAAAATGAATAATATATGTACTTGAATTGTTTGTATGTGCTAAATACTGTACAATGGTCTCAAAAAAGTAATCTTTGCATTATGTATGAAAGCTGAGATGAAACAATACAAAAAACTTAAATACTACTCACATTACTTGATTTTGGCTATTGTACTCTTCTCAAAGTTCAAAGGTAAGTACTATTTTCATTTTAAAGGGCAAGTGACAAGCAAAAAAATGAATGTTGATATGAAAAATAATTAATTTCGGTAAGAATGTTTGGATGTGCGTAGTGTTGTCAGGAGATGCAAGGTTTTGTGCAGATGCATTGATTATCAGAGATTTATTTTCTTCAGGATCGCGTAAATGGTAAAAAACTAGGGGTCGCTATCGGGCAGCGACCCCTAGTCTGTTATGAAAAGTTTTATTCTTAAATAAGTTGGACAAAGTCCTTGTGTCAGAGCTTGGCGGCGATGGCGTCGGCAATGGCCTGCATCTCCTCGGCGGGGAGGGTGAGCTTGGGGCCACCGAAAGCCATGTCCTTCTCGGTCTGCAATGGCACGAGGTGGATGTGGCAGTGGGGAACTTCCATGCCGAGCACGCCGATGCCGATGCGCTTGCAGGGAACGGCCTGCTCGAGTGCCATGGCGACCTTGCGTGCAAATGCCCACAGGCCTGCGTATTCTTCCTCATCGAGGTCGAACATGTAGTTGACCTCATGCTTGGGGATGACCAGGGTGTGACCCTTGGCCATGGGATTGATGTCGAGGAAAGCGAAGTAGCGGTCGTCCTCGGCCACCTTGTAGCTGGGAATCTCGCCAGCTGCGATTTTGCTGAAAATTGTAGCCATAGTATGTTAATAGTCGCTAGTCCTGGGGGTTATACTTCGATTTTGAGAATTTCAAACTTCATGAGTCCGGCGGGTGCCTGAACATCGACTTGCTCGCCGACCTTGTGTCCGAGCAGTCCCTTGGCGATGGGGGTGGAAACGGAAATCTTGCCCTCGCGCAGGTTGGCCTCGGTCTCGGTAACGATGGTATAGGTCACGGTAGCCTTGTTCTTGAGGTTACGGATGGTGACTTTGGTGAGTAGCTGCACCTCGTCGGTAGAAATCTTGCTCTCGTCGATGATTCGTGCCGATGCAATGAGTGACTTGAGCTCTGCGATTTTGGCTTCGAGCATTCCCTGTCGCTCCTTGGCGGCATCATATTCTGCGTTTTCTGAAAGGTCACCCTTGTCCCTGGCCTCGACGATGGCACGGACTACATCGGGTCGCTCGACATTCTCGAGATGCTTGAGTTCGGCCATCTTCTTGTCGTAGCCTTCCTGTGTCATGTAGGTAATAGCCATGCTAATACAGTGTTTCTTTAATTTTTAAGATTCAAAAAATTAGAAGAATCTCATCGGTTGTCGTGAGATCCCTCGCGGTTAATATTTGTTTTAACGGTGCAAAGGTACATAATAAAATTCAAATGTGGCAACAGATTGTTAATAAAATCACCCCTCATTTATTAAAAATTAACTGATAAACGTGGTGGTATTACTGGTTATGGGGGGGGGGTAGGCTTTAGGTTTTAGGTGTTAGGTTTTAGGCGATAGGTGTTAGGCGTTAGTAATCGTACTTAAAACTTACAACTAAAAACTAAAAACTTACAACTCAACGGCGCCAGAGGGCTATGATCTGGCGGAGGGCTACGGCGATGCTCACGGCGGTGACGATGGCGGCGATGACGGTCAGTCCGGTTTCCATGCAGAGCATTACGGTGGCGGCCACGGCCAGCGTCCATATCAGGTTATAGAGGCAGGCACGGGTGACCTGCAGGCGATAGTTCTTGAAATAGACGACGGCGATGATGAGGGTGTAGAGCAAGTAGGACACGAGGAAGGCAACTCCCAGACCGGTGAGTCCCCACCAGCGGTAGAACACAATGTTCAGCACCAGGTTGATGATGGCGCTGGCCACCTCGGTCCACAGGTAGGTCTTGCCGTCGCCCTTGGCCAGGATGGTGAATGCCAGGCACCACGAGAGGGTGCGCAATACCGTGCCGATCATGCCCCAGGAGACAAACGAGAAGATGACGTTGAACTCGGGCGTGTAAAGGATCCACACGATGAGTTGGCGCAGGAGGATGAACAGGGCCACGACGGGTGCCATGACCGCAATGGCGAGGTTGATCTCCTGTGAGACGAAGGCGCGAAGGCGTATGCGGCTGTCGGCCACACGCGCCAGGCGAGGGTAGTACTCCATGCCTAGGGCGGTGAGAATCAGTCCTGTGTATTTGTTGATGAGGGTGTAGCCGGCCTGATAGTAGCCCACGGCCTCGGTGCCGGCATTGACGTTGAGCCATGCGTTGAAGGCATAACTGGCCAGAATCGTCGCGAAGTTTCCCAGCGTCATATAGATGCCCAACCTGACGAATCCCTTGCCCATGTTGATGGTTTCATGGCGGCTGATGGCGGCAGGCGGATATTCTCGGTTGCGGAAGCACCATGCAAATAGCGCCAGGGCAGCGGCATAGGCGAGGATCGACGGCAGGATACTGCGCTCGCGCAGCCAGTAGAACAGCGGGATGGATACCGCCAGGCCGACGATGGTGCCCCAGAGGGTTACACTTGCCAAACGCTTGAGACGCGACGTGCCCTGCAGAACGGCATATTCACCGTTGGTCAACGCCTGCAGCAGCACAGCGGCACTCAGGGCGACAAAGCCCCAGATGTGGGTCTGGTCACCGAAGGTCACCTGGCTCAGCATGGGTGCCAGCGCCAGCGTTACCAGCGCTCCAGCCAGTCCCAGCCACATCGACCACTTGCGCACCACGGTGACCATACGGGCCACCATGCCGGAATCGTGTCCGGCGATGGCCTGGGAGATGTCGCGCACACTGCTGGAGCGGATGCCCAGGTTGGTACCCGTGGAAATCATCTCAAGGGCATTGTTGAACAGTCCGAAGAGTCCCACGCCGACAGGTCCGATCCACATGGCGACGAGCTTGGTTCGAATGATGGAACACAGGATGCCGGCGACCTGGACTCCGCCAAAGAGTCCCATCGCCTTCATTGCCATGCGTGATATGTTGCTGCTCTTGCCCGCCATCACACGCACAGTGGTTACAAATCGAGTCGGTAAGTGTTATAGACGATGCCGCGTCCGCCCAAGCGGGACTTTTGTCTGACGAGCCCCTCGTTGAGGTAGCGGCCGTGGTCCTCGTTGGAAATGCCGAAGTCAAAGTAGCGGTAGCCCAGTTGCTGATAGGTGTCGATGAGGTGGGCGAACAACAGGGTCAGTGCCTTGCTGTCCTTGCCCTGGGGCGACGCGCCGATGTACTGGCAGTGGGCGACAGGCTGCGAGAGGTACATGACCACGCCGGCCAGTAATGAGCCGTCGAGCGTGGCTGTGTGCAGCACGATGTTGCCGGGGAAACGGTCCCGCAAGAGGAGCATCTCGTCGAGCGTGTGGACCGGACGGGTGCCGTATCGCTCATCGAGCAGCGACGAAAGCAGTTGCCAGTAGCCCTGCCAGTCCTCGCTGGGGCCGACGGTGATACCTGCCTTGCGCGCCGCGTTGGCGCCGCTCTTGTTGCCGCGGTCCAGCGGCAGCGGGCAGGCCAGGTCGATGGTGGTGGACACGTTTACCTCGGCCAGGGTGGCCTGGTGTCGGAAGAGGGCATAGAGGTCCTCCTCGCAGGGGTAACGGTGGTAAATGTGGGGCACGGCCTTGTAAACGAGGTGCTTGAGCCCGTGGCCACGCATCCACTCGACAGCAGCATCCATGACCTCGACCATGAGGGCTGCATCATAGTGCTTGAGCGGCAGGAGCCATCCCCCATAGGTGAGACCGCGGTGGGAATACAGCGTATCGCCATCCACACAGGCAGGCAACAGGGCACACCACTTGCTGTCGTGCACCGCGATGAGCGAGCAGTCGTTGAAGCGGTCACTGTGATAGTCCATGTAAGCGCGTTGATGCAGGAACGTTGCATTGCGGCTCACCCGGGCAAAATCGTTCCACCGGGCAGCCATCGAAGCGTCATATCGGATGATTTCCAGCACTGTGATGCTACTTTAATATATTATATAATGTGTTATGTCACAACGGAGTCCCTGGTCAGGAAAAACATGTCAGAGAGCAAACCGCTTGAAATAGTAACGCAAATATACGATAAAAAATATTACCTTTGCGCAAAAAATCACATTAATCCAAGAAATAAGTCATGAAAGCCGTCAAGATAGGCCTGTTGCCTCGCATTATCATCGCCATCATCCTGGGTGTGGCTTGCGGTATGTTTTTCCCCGAGTGGGCAGTGAGGTGCTTCGTCACTTTCAACAGTGTATTCAGCCACTTCCTGTCGTTCCTTATCCCGCTGATTATTGTGGGTCTGGTGACCCCGGCCATCGCCGACATCGGCAAGGGCGCCGGGCGGTTGCTGCTCATCACCGCGCTGATCGCCTATGGCGACACGGTGTGCTCGGGCTATTTGAGCTATTTTGTGAGCTCAGGCATCTTCCCGTCGCTCATCGACCGCAGCCAAGCCGCCCAGGCAGTATCCACTGCCGAAGAGTTGGCACCTTTCTTTACGATTGAGATTCCGCCGCTGCTTGACGTGATGAGCGCCTTGATTGCCGCATTTGTCATGGGTCTGGGTATTTCATTCTTTGAGTCACCGACGCTGAAAAAATGCTTTGACGAGTTTCGTGACATCATCGCCAAAACCATCGAGGTGGCACTGATTCCGATTCTGCCCTTGTATATTTTCTCGATTTTCCTGAACATGTCCTTCTCTGGTCAGGCGTGGCGCATCATCAGCGTGTTTGTCGCCATCATCGGAGTCATCTTTGTGATGCATGTTTTACTGCTCGTGCTGCAATACTGCATTGCCGGGCTGATCTCGCAACGCAACCCCTTCAAGTCACTGTACAATATGCTGCCTGCCTATTTCACAGCGCTGGGCACGTCGTCCTCGGCAGCGACCATCCCTGTGACTATGGCCCAGACCAAGAAGAACGGTGTGAGTGAAGGTATCGCAGGCTTTGTCGTGCCGCTGTGTGCGACGATTCACCTTTCGGGCAGCGCGATGAAGATTACAGCCTGTGCCGTGGCTCTGCTCATCATGCAGGGCGGAACCATCGACATTGCCCATTTCTCAGGTTTCATCCTCATGCTTGGCGTGATGATGGTGGCTGCTCCCGGTGTGCCGGGCGGAGCCATCATGGCCGCCCTGGGTGTGCTGCAATCCATCTTGGGCTTTACTGCCGAGCAGCAGGCCGTGATGATCGCACTCTACATCACGATGGACAGTTTCGGCACCGCCTGCAACGTGACGGGTGACGGTGCGATTGCGCTAGTTGTAGACCGTATATATAACCGCAAATCGGTCTCCTCACCAGCGTGACAGGAACTTGTGAAATGCAGATTGTAGAGTTGTAGTAGAAAAAATATAAAAAAAAAGACGATTTTTTTTGTAATTAAAAAAATGGTATTATCTTTGTAGCGCATAAAGGGAAAAAATCATTTTGATTTATCAAAGAGTTTCGGATTAACTATACTGTTGTTAAATAGAATGGTTAATCCATTTTTTTTGCCGAATTTTCATGAAGAAGCGCGGGAACCTTGAGGCTCCCGCGCTTCTTCATGAACAACTATAGTGAGTTGTTTTAGATGTTGAGGATGATGTCGATGACAGCATTCACGTCGGCAATGCTGACCTCACCATCGTCGTTGACGTCGCCCGAGGGCAGTGTCTGTCCTGAAAGGATCATGTCGATGAGGGCATTGACATCGGCGATGCTGACCTCACCGTCACCGTTAACGTCACCCTTGACGCCCACGGGATCCACGGGTTCCGATGAGAAGGTAGCGCCGCAAACGCCATAGGCCTCGACGTTCTCGACGGCAAACGTCACGGTGGTGGGCATGGTGCCGTCAGCGTTAGGCTTGGCGGGGAGGCACTTGATACCGCTGTGGTGCAAGGGATTGTTGACATCCAGAGGCACACTGTTGCGGATGGCCTTGCTGTCGTCGCTGGGAGCGATGTAACTCCAGTAGATGAAGTTGCCGTCGCTGTTGATCTGAGCCACGTTGGCCAGCTCACCGCTGTCCTCGGCACCCTCCATAAGGATGGGTGAGTCGTCGATGAGTTCACAGTCGGCGATATGCAGGTTCTCGTTGCCCTCAAGGTCGGCACCCGTCTCCATGTTCTCGATCTTGCTCAGAGCGATACGGTAGATGCCGGGAACGCAGCCATAGGGATCGGTCTGTACCTGCATGTAGAGGTAGCCGTTCTCATCATCGAGGTAGAAGGTCTTGATGATGGCGTCCTTGAACAGGGCGTTGTAGTGTTTGGGCTTGCCTTGGCCACCCTCAGGATAAATGTCATTCTTCTTGAAGCGCAGCAGGCACACGCCGTTGAACTTCTTGCTCATCCAGAAGATGCCGTGCTTGTCTTGGGTGAAACCGCCCGTGATGGAACCCCAGCTGATTTCATCGTTATAGTAGGGGAGCCACTGGTTCTGGAGCAGGAAGGGCTGCTGTCCGTAAAGACCCGTGGTATCGGCGTTGAGTTCGTGGATACCCACATTGCGGTCGCTGATGTAGATCTTGTTCTCGTTAGAGTCGATGAACATGGTGAAGGGGTCCTCGCTGGGAGCGTAACCCACATTGTTCAGGACGGTCACGCGGTAGAAGATGCCGTTGGTGTTGTTCACGTAGAACAGCTCGCCGTCGCCCAGGGGCTGGTTAGGATCCTGATAGGTGAAGCGGTCACCGGCTACGGCGACATACACGCGGTTCTTGTAGCTCTGCAGGGTCAGCGCGTGCTTGCCGGCGTTGAAGTTGGTGTTGACGATATTGCCGTTCTCGTCCTTGTACATCAGGGCACCGCTGGTGGTTGCGAAGTACAGGCCCGAGGGGCATCCCAGCGTTGAACCTTCGCCCGAGATACTCTCGTCGGCCACGATGTTGAGGTAACGCCACTGGTTGGCGCTCCTGAACTTGTCTACCGACTCGGGAGCGACTTTGCAGATGACATCGCCCTGGCTCTCGTTGAACACACCGGCTGCAAGGGCGGGCGTGTTGACATTGAGCACGCGTAGTTCCTTGATGGTGACGGGCACGCTGCCAGGTTCCATGTAGTTGACGTTGGCGGGAATCTCCATGAATTCAAGCGCGGTGCAGCCCTCAAAGCAGTTGCGCATCATGTTGGTTGTGGTGGTGGGCAACGTCACGCTGGTGAGGCTCTCGCAGTTGGCGCACAGGCCCTGAGGTATCTCGTTGCGACCCTCGCCAATGACAATCGACTGCAATGCCGAACCGGCAAATACATTCTGGCCGACGGTGACATCCTTATCCAACGTATAGGCCTCGATGTCGCTGTAAGCAAAACCATAGTTGCCGATGGTATTCAATGCGGGCAGGTCAACGCTCGTGAAGGGTGCGTAGGCCAGACCGTAGTTGTCGATGCTGGTCACCGTGGCGTTGCTGTAGCTGGTGCCTATCTCACCCTCGTGGGCGGTTACCAGCAGACGGGTACCGCCAGTATTGAGCAGCACACCGTTTTCCAGTTTGAAATTGGCGTTGCCCTCGCCCAGCGTGATGTTGGCAAGGGTGGGGATGGGCGAGAACGCGCCCTGGCCGATGCTGGTAACACCGGCAGGGATGGACACGCTGTTCAACAGGGTTCCGGCAAAAGCCTGGGTGCCGATGGCTGTCAAGGCGGCAGGCAGCACGATGTCGCCAGCGAGTTTGCTGTTCTCAAATGCGCTCTGGCCGATGGACGTCAGGGCACTGGGGAAGGTGAACGACGTGAGTGCCGTGTTGTAGAACGCGGTGATGCCGATGCTTGTCACATTGTCGCCCGTGGTCACATTCTTCAGGTTGCGGCAACCGTTGAACGTGCTTTGCTCGATAACGGTCACGGCAGCGGGAATATCGATGCCGGTCAGTGAAGTGCAGCTGGCAAATGCGCTGTTGCCGATGGCCGATACTTTGTTGCCTTCCTCAAAAGTCACATTCTGAAGTGCAGTACAACCCTGGAACGTGGTTCCCTGAATGGTTGTAGTCTCACCACCGATGACTAGGGTCTTGAGGCCTGACATGTTGTGGAAAGGTTGCTCAGCGTTGGTGTAGGCGCTGGCATCCACGTTGCGGCCCATGTAGATGTATTCGATGCTGGCAAGAGCGGTGCGAGCTTCTGCATTGGCACCGAATGCGTTCACCTTCATCACCACGGGCGTCTCGCCGTTGGCGATGATCAAGCGTTTCAGATTAGAGCAGTTGGCAAATTCCTCGCTGATGGGCTTGTTCCATCCCGGTACGATTGTGATTTCCTCCAGTGAGGAACAACCGTTGAGCACGCCGCTGCCCACACTCGTGGCAGTCTCGGGAATCGGGCTCACGGTTAGGCTTGAACAGCCCTTAAAGCAGTTTCGGCCGATGGTGACGCAGGTAGTCGGGAGCGATACGCTGGTCAGGTTCTTACAGTCCACAAAGGCGTTGGCGGCAGTGGCAACCACCGTGTACTGAACGCCATCATAGGTGATGACCTCTGGAATCACGATGTCACCCGAGTAGAAGAGGGTGTCATAGGGGGTGACCGTCTTGTCGATAGAATACTTAGCGACAGTGGCCTTGTTACCTGAGGCTGTGGTGTAGTTGATGCCGTCAACTGTGATGTTGGCGCCCTGAGCCACAGCCGCAACCCCGATGCAGGCGACCGCCAGCATGAGGCGGCGCAACCATGATTGGTGGGTAATTGTTTTGTTCATAAGCCATTAATTGTTTTTGGTTATTATTATATGCTGATTATTGTTTCACGCTGAAATGATTGATGAAAACAACCTACAAAAATAATCAATTATTAGAAAAACTCATCGTTAATTGCGTCTTTTTTTTATTTTACCATTATAATTTAAGAGCCCCCGCACAGCAGGAGCTCTTAAATCAATGTTTAGCTTTTCTGTTTCTGATTTGGTGATGATTATTGTTCGTCACCCCAAGTGCCCGAGAGCAGATAATCAATCAGAGCTGTAACGTCGCCAATGGTAACACCTTCATCCAGGTTGCAGTCGGCATTATCCAGATTGAGACCGTCCTCACTACCCGAGAGCAGGTAATCAATCAGAGCTGTAACGTCGCCGATAGTAACGTCGCCGTTGCCATCCACGTCACCACGCTTGCCCACGGGCTCTACAATTTCGTACAACCAAGCGATCTCGCTCGAATTCTTCACACCGTCCACAGTGTAGAATACTTGGATACCAATATTCTTGGTGAACAGAGGCTCATAACCTTCTTCATTGGTGCGATACATGTAGACATAATAGTTATGGAAGTCAACTGCATCAGTGTAGAGAGAGTATGGTACCTCGGTGAGGTCAGATTCCAGGTCATAGGTATAGTCTTCGGCGAGGAAGGTGAACAGTTCGGGACCGTTACCATTGTCAGTAAAGATGCTGTAGCTCAAGTACTCAGGGTCAATGCCATTGCCATCCACGTCGGTAGTGGGCAGCGTGAAGTAGAACCTGCTGTAGCCGGTCTCGTCACCGCAGTCATACCATTCGTCGGCGGTGGGATTGGCAGGAACAACAGGTACCAAGTCGACGATTACACCCAAGGTGTTGAACTCGATGTCCCCAACCCAGGATAAATCATCGCTCCACATGCCATACAAACCGGTAGAAACAAACAACTCAGGCTCGGGGGCAGTGATATCACCACTGCTGTTCAACAGGTAAATCTTGTTGTCTTCAACCTTGAACTGGATCTCGGTGGTCTTAAGGTCCACTTCGCCAACTATACTGTACTCTCCATATTCCTCATCATACTCATAAGTGGTGTTACCCCACATCAGCTGCATGCCATATTCATAGTCTTCATTCCAAGATAGGTATTGTCCAGTGGGAATGGTGATAATACCTGTATTCTCATCATATTCACCCTCTACCCAGCTGTTGAAAGAAGAGCGATAGAATAAGGGATTCTGGATATAAGCTTTGCCATCCTCAGCGAATACAACATTAATCTTACCGGTCTGACTTCCTGGATAGGCGTATCCCCAGTAAGCATAGATATAATCACCACTGCGATTATAGGTTACAAGCGTACCCTCGGGCTGCTCTGTGATAACAGAGGGAGTAACATCGGGCACATCGGTATAAGTCAACACGGTATTCCACTCCATGAAACCGCTCCAGGAGTCGTCATCCGACCAGTAGGCAGTAAGACCGGTAGCCAGATAGCTGTTGTCATCATTGGGGTCGAGTTCAGATGAACCTTCTGTGCCCAGCAGGTAAATGGTCTCGCCTTCAATCTTGTAAACAGCCTCGGTGACATCCATGTCACGAACCATATTGAAGAAATTTGCGTCTTCCTCTTCATCGTATTCAAGAACGGTTGTTCCCCAGCATAGCAGAATGTCTGCGTTATACGTATCAACATAGGCGATAGACTGATTCAAGGGAACGCTAATGGTGCCGGTGTTTTCATCATAGGTACCACTCACCCAGCTGTGGGTTGAAAAGTAGGATGCAGTACCACACAGGATGTCCTTCAGATAGACCTCATTGTTAGAGCCAAAGACAATGTCAACCTTTCCACTCTGATCGGCACAATAAAGGTAACCGCTTTGAGCATAGTCATACTGGCCAGAGCGAATGTAGCTTTTCAATTCACCCTCAGGTTGCTCGGTGACGGGAGCTTTGAGCATTGCTGCCTTTGTGGAGAAATTCATTGCCTCCGAAATCCTGGGAGCTTTCTTCGTTTTGTCAACCTTCAACGACATTTCTTTGCCATGGTTCAGGAGATGCGTCTGCTTGAAGTTGCCAGCCATCACACTAGTAGCAACTGCCAAGCTTAACAGTGAGAATAATAATTTCTTCATGTTACTGTAATTTTGGTTAATAGTTTGTTAATAAATATGGTGTGAAAACACTTGAATCAATTCTGCTTTTCTCCTTATTGTTCTGCTCATGGCTTTAATCATGTGATGGAACAACAAGAATTAGATAGTTTTTAAGTATTTATCGTTTATTAGCGCAAATTTACTGCTTTTGTCCCTTCCAATATGCAGATTTCGTTATAAAAAGAATCTAATTTGGGCTAAATATGAGAAAATTATTAATTTTTGTTAACCATAATGCTTAGAGGGGATGGAGAGAAGTGCCGATGCTTAGAGAGGGGTAAAAGCAACCTGCCGCATTTCCATCCAGGAGATGCGGCAGGCGTAAACTAATCAGGTACAAGCAACGTAATTACTACTTGTTAACCTTCTCAGCGAGTTCAGCACCAGCTTTGAACTTAACGACTTTCTTTGCGGGAATAGTGATCTTAGCCTTGGTTGCGGGGTTGATGCCTTCACGAGCATCCTTCTTAACCACCTGGAAGGTGCCGAAACCGATAAGAGCAACTTTCTTTCCATCCTTCAAAGCGCAGCCCATTGAGCAGAGCATTGCGTCGAGAGCAGCCTTAGCCTGAACCTTAGTGAGATTGGCCTTTTCAGCGATAGCTTGTACTAATTCAGTCTTGTTCATAGTGTAAAGTTTTTATTAAAAATAAATTAAGTGAATAAAAAATAGTAGTTTTCTATGCGCAAATATAAGTAAAACAAGAGTTTCACCAAAAAAAAAGGCAAAAAAAATGCTCAAAATGCTCAAAAAATGATGATTTGTGGCGATTTTAGCCGAAAAATATCAGTAGATAGGGAGTTTTTGGTTATTTTTGTAGGTCAAAAACCAAGAGTTATATGCAAATCAATAGAGGAACATTTTGGTCATCAATCATGCCTGTGACTCGGCACTTGCTGGCTATCAATGTGATTGTGTGGTTGGCAACTATCGTCTGTCAGCGAATGAATGTGATTGACCTGGAGCGATGGTTGGGACTGCACTTCTGGTTGGGTAGCGAGTTCAACCCCGCCCAGTTGTTTACTTACATGTTCATGCACGACACCCGCGGCATAGCCCACATCTTTTTTAATATGTTCTCGCTATGGATGTTCGGTAGCCTGCTGGAACGAGTGCTTGGATCCAAGCGGTATCTTTTCTATTATATCACCTGTGGTCTGGGAGCCGCACTGGTTCAGGAACTGGTGTGGCAGTTCTCGTGGCAGGATATCCTGGCAGGCAGTGTCACGGGGCCGGCCGCGACGAGTGTGACCGAGATTATCAATGCCATCAACGAGGGCCATGCCGCCTTCACGATGGACCAGTTCTATAATAGCCTCTTGACCGTGGGCGCTTCAGGTGCAGTGTTTGGCATTCTGCTGGCTTTCGGCATGCTGTTCCCTGATATGCCCATGTACATCATCCCGTTCCCGTTCCCGATCAAGGCGAAGTGGATGGTACTGGGCTATGGTCTGATTGAATTGTTTTTCGGCGTTTCGCACACGATGAATGGCGTGGCACACTTCGCTCATCTGGGCGGCATGATTGCCGGTATCATTTTGATTCTTTATTGGAAACACAACGGCACTCTCAGGCGAGGCAATGGCTTTTATTGACGATATCAAGCGGAGTTACCTGCAAGGGTCGATGTTGTTGAGGATCATCTTCATCAACATCGGTGTCTTCTTGTTGCTGCATATCGTGGCAATAGGGGCTCTGATGATGAACCTGCCCGGCGACAAAGTGCTGCAATGGGTGGAAATGCCCAGCGACTTGTGGATGTTGCTTAAACGGCCATGGACGCTGGTGACCTATATGTTTGTCCACTATGGCCTGCTGCACATCCTGTTCAATATGCTGTGGCTATATTGGCTAGGACGCATTTTCATGGAGTTTTTCTCTGCCAAACACCTGACGGGTTTATATCTGTTGGGCGGCTGGGGTGGCGCTCTGCTCTACCTCCTCTGTGCCAACCTGTTGCCCTATTTCACCAGCCATAATCAGGTCTTTTTCCTGACAGGAGCTTCGGCATCGGTAGTTGCCATTGTAGTGGCTACGGCCGTCTATGCTCCCGATTACAAGATCGGCCTGCTGTTCCTGGGGGAAGTGTCCATCAAGTGGATTGCCATTGTGACAGTGCTTATTTCGCTGATGAGTATGGAAGGCGGGAACGTGGGCGGTAATATCGCGCACATCGGAGGTGCCGTGGTAGGTGCCTTGTTCGCCCTGCGCATCAAGCAAGGACGGGATATCACCCGCCCGCTCAATGCCGCCATCGACAGCATTGTGGGCTTGTTCAATGGCCGTTCCTGGCATTTGCCCAAGTTCAAACGGCCCTCGTATGGCAAGCCTTCGGCTCAGGCAGAGCGTCCCTCCCGTGCACATCGTCCCGCTGATGAAGTGAGCGAAGAGGAACTCGATGTCATCTTGGGTAAAATCAAGGCCGCCGGATATGATGCCCTGACCGACGAGGAAAAAGATAAACTGTTCAAAGCCTCCCGTCGCCGTACACCTTAATACAAATCTTAAAAACACGAAGAATAACATGTTCCGAAAACAGATCACACATAACGGATACCGAAGAAAGAAAAAGAAGAACTGGACTTTCGAGATCATCATGCTGGTAGTAGGCATTTTGCTGGTGTGCTGTGCCTACGCTGGCGAGATCGATCCGGTAAAGTTTTTCCCGGCGCCATTCATGACCCTGGCCTTTATGCCCATGTTGCTGCTGGTGCTGGCCCTGGTAGTCATCGCTCTGTTGTTCCGCCGCTGGATGGCTTTGCCCATACTGGGCGTTGCGCTGCTGGCCTCTTTGCCAGTGATCAAGGTTTTCTCACCGATGAACACATCCGAGAACGCGTTGCCCGTGCCAGCCGATCCGTCACTGGTGTTCAAGGTGATGACCTATAACGTGCTCTCGTTTAATTATAATGAACCTGATAGCGCTGCCAAGCCATCCAAAACCATGCGCCTGATACTGGATGCTAATCCCGACGTGGTGCTCATGCAGGAAGGCAGTGCCAACGTTGAGGACTGGAGCAAAATCCCGTCACTGGCCCCGTTTGAAAATGAAATCAAGTCGCGCTACCCCTATCGCTTCTATTCTATAGAGGGGCTGAATATCATGTCTAAATACCCCTTCACGACCCAGACGATAGGTGAGCCTCAGACCAACCGCACTCCTCTTGGCTATAAACGTAACGAGACCTCATATCTGGCACGGGCCTATGACCTGCAGTTGCCCAATGGCAAGCAGCTTCGACTGGTTGATTTCAGATTCCAGTCCTATCATCTGAGCTTCGGAAAGAACATGAATGTGCGTCTTTCTCCTTATTCCAGGCCAGCCCCGTTGGAGCGTATGCGCCGTTCGTTTGCCTTGCGTAGCAACGATGCCGCCGCCTTGCGCAAGGCCTTGGACGACAGCCCAGCCAACCTGATTGTCTGCGGCGACATGAACGACGTGCCGTCGTCCCATGTGTACCGGGTGTTGAGGGGTAATGACCTCAACGATGCCTGGGCCGATGCGGGTCGCGGTTATGCTTACACCTATAACCGTTTCAACCTCCGTTTCAGGATCGACCATGTGTTCTACCGTGGCGACGTACGTGCACTTCATGCTGAGCGCCTTGTCGGGGGCAGCAGTGACCATTACCCGCTGGTTGTGTCGTTTGACATTGATAAAACGCGGTAATGACAAATCAAGATTATTCACCTAATTTATTCATAAACAAATTATTCAAGAAATGAAGAAAGTTTTATTTACCGTCCTCGCGCTCGCAACACTTGTGCTTGTGAGCTGCAGCGACAAAAAATCCAATGAGAACAATCCGTTTATGTCGGACTATGAGAACGAATACGGCATTCCGCCGTTTGACAAGATTACCTACGCTGACTACGAGCCCGCAGTTGAGGCTGGTATCGAGCAGCAGAATGCCGAGATTGATTCGATCATCAAGAACACGGCAGAGCCTACCTTCGAGAACACTATCCTGGCACTGGACAACAGTGGCGAAATCCTGAGCAAGGTGTCGGGCGTGTTGTACGCGTTGAGTGAGAGTGACAACACCCCTGAGATGCAGAAGCTCTCCGAGACCTTGATGCCCAAGCTGACCGCCCAGAGCGATGCCATGTACATGAACGACAGCCTGTTTGCCAAGGTAAAGGCCGTCTTTGACAACGCCGACAAGCTGGGTATGGATCCTGTCCAAAAGCGTCTCACCGAGAAGTACTACAAGCGTTTTGTGCGCAATGGTGCCCTCTTGACTGCCGCCCAGAAGGACAGCCTCAAGGAAATCAACCGCAAGCTGGGTGAGTACAATCTCAAGTTTGGTAACAACATCCAGCATGACCTGAGCGAGTGCGTCTTCTATGTTGATAAGGAAGAGGAACTCAAGGGTCTGCCCCAGGGCATTATCGACAATGCCGCCAAGCTGGCAGCCGATAAGGGCAAGAAGGGCCAGTGGGCCTTCACTCCCATTGCCGCAACCCGCCTGGCTGTGCTGACCTATGCCGACAGCCGCGACCTGCGCCGCAAGATGTATGAGACCTACACCACCACTGCCAGCCACGGTGACGAGTGGGACAACAGCGAGAACATCCGCAACATCCTGCTCCTGCGTCAGCAGAAGGCCAACCTGCTCGGCTTCAACACCTATGCCGACTATGCTACCGATCCTTATATGGCAAAGACCCCCAAGGCTGCCGAGGATCTGCTCATGCAGCTCTGGCGTCCTGCCATCAAGAAGGTGGAAGAGGAAGTTGCCGATATGCAGAAGTATGCTGCTGCCCATGGCGACACCGCTCAGATCGAGGCTTGCGACTATTACTACTATGCCGAGAAGGTGAAGAAGGACAAATTCAACTTCAGCGAGGATGATGTTCGTCCCTATTTCGCACTCGACAGCGTTGTGAAGAACGGTATCTTCTACTGTGCCAACAAGCTCTACGGCCTCACCTTTGAGGAGATGCCCAATGCACCCAAGTACAACCCCGAGGTTAAGGTCTATGACGTGAAGGATGCCGAGGGCAAGCACCTCGCCGTGTTCATGACCGACTACCTGCCTCGTGACATTAAGGCTCCCGGCGCATGGATGAATGCCATGCAGGAGGCTTACAACTATGGTGGCAAGAACATCCGTCCCATTATCTACAATGTGGCTAGCATGACTCCTCCCTCAGGCGATACCCCCTCGCTGCTCACCTGGGACGAGGTACAGACCGTCTTCCACGAGTTTGGTCATGCCCTTCACGGCATGCTGACCCGCGTGCCCTATCGCAGCCTGGCCGGCACCAACACTGACCGTGACCTGGTTGAGATGCCTTCTCAGATCAACGAGCACTGGGCATTTGAGCCTGAGGTATTGAAGAACTACGCCCGTCACTACAAGACCGGTGAGGTGATTCCCGACAGCCTCGTGCAGAAACTCAACGAGAGCGCTCAGTTCAACATGGGCTTCATGACCACCGAGCTGGTGGGCGCTGCCCTGATGGATATGTACTGGCACAAGAAGGCCTGGACTCCCGAAGAGGTGAAGAACATCGACGTGAAGGCCTTTGAGCAGGAAGTGAAGAACCAGCTCAACATGCCCGCCCTCATCGAGTTCCGCTATCGCAGCCCCTACTTCAAGCATGTCTTCGCCAGTGACGAGTATGCTTGCGGTTACTACACCTACCTGTGGTCACAGGTACTGGAGGCTGATGGTTACCTCGCATTTGAGAAGGCCGGCTGCTTCGACAAGGCTACTGCCGCCGCTTACCAGAAGCTTCTGGAGTCAGGCGACACCGAGGATCCCATGGTACTCTACAAGAACTTCCGTGGTCAGGCGCCCACTGTTGATGCTCTGCTCCGCAATCGCGGCCTGAAGTAATGTGTAAGTTTAAAGTTTAAAGATACTCGGCTTTATTTGACAATAAAAGGATGTGCCAAAATTTTGGCGCATCCTTTTATTGTCAGTGCTCCTCATGTCCTGGAGTCATGCATTAACCAACAGGCGTGACTATGCTCTGTGGTATGTTGTTCTACAGGTTCTGGCGCTGTGTAGTCATTATCCTTTCAGGAGAATGTCGATGAGTGTGGTGGCTTCCTGGATGCTGACATTGCCGTCATGATTGACGTCTCCCGTAGCGATAATGTTGCCATCGAGCAACTGCCGATACTGCCTGTGCTGACATCATCAGCGCAGCTGCTACAATTGCAAAAAACATTTCATAACACTACGAAATTGGAAATCTAATTGTCTAATTCGGCCACAAAAGTACTAAAAACTTTAATGGCAACAGCGCGCGTGTTCATTCTTTTACTTTGTTTACAGCGGACCCAAGCATTCATCACAAACCTGGGGTAGAGCGCATCAGACGCAGGGAGTTGAGCACACATAGCAGGGCGACACCAACGTCGGCAAAGACTGCTTGCCACATGTTGGCAATACCCAGGACTCCAATAATCATGACCAGCACCTTGACGATAATGGCAAAAGCGATGTTCTGTGTGACAATGCGTCGGGTGCGGCGGCCCAGCGTGATGGCGTCGGCTACGCGAGATGGCTGGTCGGTCTGGATGACCACGTCGGCCGTCTCGATGGCCATGTCGCTGCCCAGGCCACCCATAGCGATGCCCACGTCACTCAGCGCCAGCACTGGCGCGTCGTTAATGCCGTCGCCCACAAAGGCCACTTGCCCGGCTTGCTGCTTGATATGCTCGATATGTGCTACTTTGTCCTGCGGTAACAGGTCACCATGGGCTTTGCCTATGCCTAGTTGGCCAGCCACCTCGTCGGCTAGAGCTTGGCGGTCGCCTGACAGCATCACGGTATTGATATTCAGAGTGTTCAATTCTCCGATGGCTCGGGCGGCATCCTGCTTGGGAACATCACTCAGCACGATATGTCCCGCATATTTCCCGCCGATGGCCACGACAACCATCGTCCCGACCACATCTTTCAGTTCAGGAGGATAACCGATGCCCTCCTGATCCAGCAGTCGTGTGGCACCCACGAGCCACATCTCGCCACCCACGGTAGCGCTTATGCCGTAGCCCGCGATATTCTTCAAGTCATTCACAGCCACATGGCTGGGCTGATGATAGTCGATGATGGCCTGAGCGATGGGGTGGGGACTGTCTTGCTCGATAGCGGCCACAAAGGCCACCTGCTCCTCGGTCAGCCCTACGACCTTGCTCACGGCAAAACGCCCCGTCGTCAGCGTTCCCGTCTTGTCAAACACGACCGTATCGACTTGGGCGATGGCATCCAGGTAATTACTTCCCTTGAACAGGATACCGCGACGTGATGCGGCTCCGATGCCTGCAAAGTAGCTCAGCGGTATGCTGATTACCAGCGCGCAAGGGCAGGAGATGACCAGGAAAATGAGTGCGCGGTGCAGCCACTCGGTAAAATTATAGCCGAACGATGGGATAGCCAGAGAATAGAGCCATGGAAGCGCCACAACCAGTACGGCAAGTCCCACTACTGCAGGCGTGTATATCTTGGCGAAGCGGCGGATGAAGAGTTCGGCGGGAGCTTTACGCTCAGTGGCCTCTTCGACGAGACGAAGGATGCGAGAAATGGCGCTCTCGCTGGCGGGTCTCACCGCTTGAATGCGCACAATACCCTCGCTGGCGATCATACCCGCCAAGACCTCGTCACCTGTCTCAATTACGCGCGGCATACTCTCGCCGGTCAACGCAGAAGTGTCGAATGCTGCCGCTTGGCCAGTGAGCGTTCCGTCGATGGGTACTCGTTGGCCCGGTTTGACCTCGATGATGTCACCCACGTTGACGTCAGCGGGATTGACGTTCACTCGCTGGTTGCCCTTAATGACTACGGCCTGGTCGGGACGGAAGGCAATCAATGACTTGATGCTGTCTCTCGCTCGACCTACAGCTCGGTCTTGCAGCGCTTCGCCAATGCAATAGAGTGCCATTACGGCTACAGCCTCGGGATACTCGCCAATGGCAAAGGCACCAATGCTGGCTACGGCCATCAGCAGAAACTCGCTGAACAGTTCACCCTCGCGGGCGGCCTCTATCGCCTCGCGCGTTACGCCCAATCCTGTGGGCATCCATGCCACGGCAAACCATATCAGCCTTACCCACTGGTTCTGGAACCACGGCAAATTCATAGCGCTCATGGCAATGCCTGCCAGCAACAGGGCAAGCGACAGCACCGGTTTCCACCAGCTCATCTCCTCTTCCTCGATGTGACAATGTCCGTCACTGCAGTTGCAGCAACCGTGGCTGGGGCAAGAATGTTCGTCGTGATGGTGTTCGTGATCATGTGCCATATCTTTGTCTCCGTTTTATTGTTACGGCGACAAAGTTACGCACAATTCCGTGCAACCGGGTTGCAAAGTTGCTTAGTACAAGATACGGGCGATGCGTGCCGAACCGCGCTTGCCGGAAGCAATGCGGGCAAACAGGCGTCGGGTGACGGGCCCGACGAGCCATCGCCAACGGCGGTTGTCGCGGTAACTGTCACGCAGGGCTTGATAGGCTTCTTGACACAAAGGCTTGGCTAGGTCGGGGCAACCCTCGCGTTGATATTGGGCAGCGAGCACCAGGCGGCGGTATTCCAGCAGTCGCACAAAGCGCCGTTTGAGTTCGGGCTTGAGCAGCGAACTGCGCACCTCAGTTTTCATGATGTCGATGACGTGCTCCCATTGGCCCTGGCGGCTGTGGAACTCGGTGCCCGTGATTGAGTCGGCACCATTGTGGTTGATGATGACTTGGGGGCTGCGGCTCATATAGGCGACTTTGGGATTGGCCAGCAGGAGCCTCAATCCCAGTTCCCAGTCGTTCCAGCCGGGCAGGTTGATGTTCCACCCATCGGTCGAAGTAAAAAACTCCCGTCTGACGGCATAGCGCTGTGTGGCCAGCTGGCCGTGCAGAATGTGATTGGCAAAAAGGTCCCGCTTGTGGAAAGGTGCCTCGCGTTGGGAACCATCAGGGAAAACCAGCATTGAGCGGGAGCATACCAAGTCGGGCTGTTTGCCCTTGGCCACTTCTTTGCTGACGGTCTTCATGTAGGAAGCCACGAGCCCTGGCTCCATGGTGTCATCGCTGTCGAAGAACAGGATCCAGTCGCCTGTGGCCAGCTCAAAACCGCGATTGCGTGCCGTTCCGGCTGTGCGGTGCTCCTCTTGGGTAATCACAACATCAAAACCTTCGCCGGGATGCTCTTTCTTGAAGTTCTCGAGCACCCGCAGGCTATCGTCCGTACTGTGGTTATCGACCAGCACCACTTGCAAGGGACGATAAGTCTGGGCAACCACACTGTCCAGCGTGGCGCCGACCACACTGGCGCGGTTATAAACGGGTATGATAATGGAGACTTGGGTCATAACAGTCAGTTGCTCGTTTGATTGTGGCAAAGCTACTGCTTTTTTTGATAAAGTGCAAAAAAAGTCCTAATTTTGCACCCGCAATGAGAATACTATTTGCTGGAGACGCAAGCAACATGCACAATTGCCTCGCCCAGCAGCTGAGGCTGATGGGGCATGAGGCGACGGTGGCATCCGACGGTTCCCGCTGGATGGATACCCACCGCGACATCAACCTTTACCGTCGCCCAGGTTTGATGGGGACGTTACGTTATCTGAAGGATATCCATCAAGCCCTGCCGCAGATGAAGGGCTACGACATTGTCCAGATCGCATCCCCCATATTCCTACGCCTGAAGCCCCACCGTGTGGCCAAAGTCTTTGACTACCTCAAAGCCAATAATCGTCACATGGTGCTCTCGGCCCTGGCGACCGACAGAGTATATTATGACGCTTGCCATGATGGCCACACCTATCGTTACAGTGACTATATGCTTGGAGATGAGCCTTCGCCTTATGTTGGCTCAGGTGAATATATCGCCCAGCAGCAGGATAACTGGCGCCAGCCGTTCATGCGTGAGCATAGCGACCACATCCTTGCTGGCATCGATGGGGCGGTGGCATGCCTATATGAGTACTACGCGGCCTATCAACCCGTTTTAGGTAACCGTGTGGCATACGCTGGAATCCCTATCGACCTGGAGGCGCTGACTTATCGTCCCCTGGATCAGGCTCCTGCCAAGTTGCGCATGTTTATCGGTATCCAGCGCGACCGTCATGTCATTAAGGGTACCGATCGTCTGCTGGCGGCAATGAAGCGCGTTCATGACCGTTATCCAGGCATTACCGAGCTGGAAGTAGTGGAGAATTTGCCCTACGACGAATATACCCGCCGCATGAGGGATTCCCATGTAATCCTCGACCAGCTATACAGTTATACTCCGGGTACTAATGCCCTGATTGCGATGGCTCAGGGACTGGTCGCTGTATCGGGAGCCGAACCCGAATACTATGACCTTATCGGCGAAACGGCCAACAAGCCCATTGTCAATGTCTCGCCGCTCGTCGAGGGCGACATTGACCACAAATTGTCGTGGCTTGTAGAGCACCGCGACCAATTGCCCGAGATGGCCCGTGCCAGCCGCATCTTTGTCGAGAAACACAACGCTGCACCAGTGGTGGCGCAGCGTTATCTTGATTTCTGGAAAACCTTGCTCTAAAGTTCTTCCTCATGCTTGAGGCCGTTCAGCCTCAAATTATATTATAGGTATTTAGCCACGGCGGCCTTGAGTCGTGTGGGATCCTCGATGCGCTCAACGATATCACCACCCTTGATGATGAATGTGGTGGGGATGCCGGTTACATTGTACGCTCCGATGGTTTGGGAATTGATGCTCATGGGATCGAACACAGTAATCCAGGGCAGATTCTCGGCTGCCTGGCGCCATCCCACATTATCCTGGTCAACGCTCACCTGATAGATGGTCAGCCCACGGTTGTGGTAGCTCTGATAGATGTCATTGAGCAGTTTGTTCATCTGGGGTGCGAAGTCGGCCGTATAGGCAGTGAAGTCAAGCAGCACCACGCGGTTATCGGCAGCGACCTTTGCGAGACTGTACTCCTTGCCATGGTAGTCTTGCAACTTGATGTCGATGAGAGATGCCACATCGGCATATACCGTGTCAGACTTCGCACTGGCAGCGCGGCGGCGACGTTGGCCGTCAAGCAACAGGTTGACCAGATAGTCGGTACGCGGATCGTTAGGACGGAAGGAGTTGAACGAGTTGGCCACAGCGCCGATGATGCGCAGGTCATTGTCGTTCATGGGGTCATACAGCGGCTTGCCGTCGATATACTTGTTGATGGCATAGTAGGCGACGATGCCGCTCGGGTCAGCGACAATCTGGTGGGTGAGCTTGTCTTTCCAGGCATTCATTTGGGCCTCGGTACCCTTGCCGCCAGCCAGCTGCATCGCCTCTTTATCGATCTTCATTACCAGTTCAGCGTGCTCGCTGCCACTGATGGTGTAGTCGGTCGCAAAATTGGGCAGCTTGGCATTGATGGTGAGGTGGTCCAGGCTGTCGATAGGGAAGCAGATCGTCTGGCCGCCCAGTCGCAGTTGATAGATGCTGGGAACTTCAGGAGCGGTGGAACTCAAGTTAAACTTGCCGTTCTTGTTCACCTTGATGCTGTCGATGATAAACCACTCACCGTTGCTGGACTTCTCAAGCACGAGCGTGGTCGAGTCGGTGGCGCCCTCAATGGTGCCCTCGATGTGGAACTTATTTCCGTTGCAAGCCGTCAGTGTGACAATGGCCAGCATGAAAAGAATTTTCTTCATTATGTTATTCATTATGTGTAATCTATGTCTTTTGAGCGTGCGAAATTACACTTTTTTCGGCATCCAGCCAAATTCCATTGATAAAAAATGCTATGATGTGAAATGGTCAAAAATATGGTCAAAAAAAAATGACTCGCCATCACGGCGAGTCACTGACAAACAATCTATTCTCTTAAATCTTTACCTTATGAAAAAAATTATTACCCAAAAACGTGGCGCAAAATTACTGCCAATCCGAAGAATCACACACACAAATAGTGTTAAAAAAGGCTAATTTGGCCGCTTTTTGTGAGGATGGGTCGTTTTGGAACAGTTTTGTCTCACGATTTGGCCACTTTAATGTGAACTGAGGAGCATATCTATCAATGCAGTGACGTCGCCAATCGATGCTTCGCCGTCTCCGTTGACGTCACAACGGAGCAATGTTTCGGCATCGGCATGATCTCCCAAAAGGATATCGATTAAGGCGGTGACGTCACCGATTGAGACTTCACCATCGCCGTTAACGTCTCCTGCCATATAGGCATACTGGTCGGTAATATCGGCAACTGTATATTTGTTGCTTGTCGAGGTGATCTCCAGATAGATGTCCTTATGGATGCCAGTTACGTCTTCGCTCTGGTGCTGGTTGTCGCCCTGGTTGAGCACCACATTGAAGATGTAATCCTCGCTATTGATGTTAAAAGTGCGATAGTAGAACTTCTGCCCTTGAATCGTCTTGGTGTCAGTAATTCTCACGCCCGGCCACGTGTCGTTAATGATGCCACTATCGTCCCATGCATAGATATAGACGCTGCTCCAGTTGTTGGGCGCGACGGTCGGGTCTTTGATATAGACCGTAGCGGTATAGGGAACAAAGCCGTGGAAGATGTACTCGCGCTGTACGATATTGCGTACCTTACCCTGGTAGAGAACACCTGCAGTCAGCACGGTATTGTCGGTAAAGGTGAGTTTCACCTGTCCCGTGGCCTGGCGGCTGTTGGCGGTGGGTATGCTGCCATCGGTGGTATATACGATGACGGCGTCGCTCTCGCTGGCGGTGATGGTCACAGT
>CAMYUW010000028.1 GCA_947302275.1 uncultured Prevotellaceae bacterium | reverse complement strand
GGTAAGAAAACACTGTCGCAAATGACTTGGGTGTCCCATTGACGAAAACAGGAAATGATTTAAGCCGGATGCTGGTCCTCCTCAGAGCCGGCAAGGTTCGTAGTTTTAAGGGTCATTTATTAATGGTCGGATAAAAAGAATAGCGTGAGGACAATGTTCTGTCTATCATCTTGTAGCATCAACTGTTATAATGACAAGCCGCATTACAACCACACAGACAAAATAGAGCAAAAACGCCTTTCATTTTATCCAAAACAACTAGATTTATACTTTCACAAAGTCACCACAAATATAGATTAATAATTCCTGATAACCAAATTATTAATAATTATTATTCCAATGAGCGACATTGAATGCAATGAATGAATCATAGCACACGGCCAATTACATCTGATTACAGTCGCCGCTCAGGATAATCTCTATGACTGCATTCACGTCAGCGATGTTGATTTCGCCATCACCGTTCACGTCGGCAGCAGGTGTGTCACCATTTCCGTCCACGATGATGTCGATGAGGGAATTCACATCAGCAATATTGATCTCAAGGTCGCCATTCACGTCACCAGGCAGAATGTCAGGCATCAAGTCATCCACAATCTGTCCGAAATAGGGATTCCAGCATTCATCGGCCCGATAGGCCTCGGCCGTGCCATGCGGCACATGAAGCGTACGATCTGAATAGTCGTATCTATCTTCTGGTATCCAACTTCCTGACCACACAAAGAACAAAGTTCTCCCACTTTTCACTTTTGAGAGGTCGGCGATGTAACTATACACATCAGTCAGGCCATTGCAACCCCAAAAAGCCCCATCACCCAAGGAAGTAACGGAGCAAGGGATGGTCAAGGTCGTTAGACCGCTGCATTCACCGAACGCCTCTTGACCGATGGTGGTAACTGAGTTGGGGATGGTTACGCTCACCAAGCCGCGGCGGTTTCCAAAAGCATAATCAGTGATACTTACTGTTCCATCCTTCAGATTGATGCTGGTACCGTCAGGCATCGTGCCTTTGTAGGCATAAACAGCCAATCCAACATATATTACTCCGTCGGGCTGGTTGTTGTACCATGCGGTACCACTGAAAGCCCCATATCCGACGAAGGCCACAGAGTTGGGAATCTCAAGGTCCAACAGGCCGCCGCAGTCCTCGAATGCCATTTCACCGATAGTGGTCACCGAGTTGGGGATAATCACGCTAGTCAGGCCGCTACATTCCTTGAATGCTCCTCTACCGATAGCGATGACCGAGTTGGGGATGGTTATACTCGTCAAGCCACTGCAGTAAGAGAAAGCATAATCAGAAATACTTACCGTGCCGTCTTTCAAAATGATGCTGGTGCCAGCAGGCATCGTGCCTTTATAATTATAAGCTACCAATCCGGCATAAACAAGTCCATCGGGCTGGTTGTTGAACCAAGGTGTACTCCCAAACGCTGCTTGGCCAACGGTGATGACTGAATTAGGAATGGTCACGCTTGACAGGCTACTGCAGCCAGCGAAAGCTTCCGCACCGATCGAGGTGACCGAGTTAGGAATCTCCACGCTCGTCAGCCCTGTGCAGTCCTCAAACACGCCACTACTGATTGAAGTGAGGGAATTGGAAATAGACACACTCGTCAGGTTGTTGCAGCTCCAGAACGCGCTGCTGCCGATGGTGGTAACCGAATTGGGGATGACCAGGCTGGTCAGGCCGTCACAGTTCCAAAATGTGCCGACGCCGATGGTAGTGAGAGAGTTTGGAAGAGTCAGGTTCGTCAGATTGTTGCAGTTCCAGAACGCGTTGCTACCGATGGAGGTGAGCGAGTTGGGAAGGGTTATGCTCGTCAAGGCATGGCAGGCCGCGAACGCCTGATCGCCGATGGTAGTGACAGAGTTGGGGATATCCACGCTCGTAAGGTTGCTGCAGTTATCGAACGCATGGTCGCTGATAGCTGTAAGAGAGTTGCCCAGGGTCACGTTCGTCAGGCCACTGCAAGCCGAAAACACATAGCTGCCCATGGTGATGACCGAGTTAGGGATTACCACACTCGTCAGGTTATCGCATTGAGAGAAAGCATGGTCGCCGATGGTGGTAACCGAGTTGCCTATCGTCAAGCTTGTCAAGCCATTGCGGCTAAACGCATTGCTGCCGATGGTGGTGACCGAATTAGGAATTTCAATGCTTGTCAGGCCACAGGCATCGAATGCACTGTCTCCGATGCCGGTGACAGTGTTGGGGATGACTGTGCACTTGCATCCAACTATCAATGAGTTGGTTGAGGTCTCAATGATGGCGTTACAGCCATCGCGGGAATCGAATTTTGGATTGCCACTATCCACGGTGATGCTCGACAGGCCAAGGCTGTTAAAGAAGGCCTCATCGGCAATGGTGGTGATAGTGCTAGGCAAGGTCACGCTGAGCGTGTCGAAGCAGTAGCGGAACGCGTGTTCGCCGACAGTGGTGACCGAGTAGGTCACGCCTTCGCAGGTTACTGCCGAAGGAATGACCACATCACCAGCATATCTGCTGGTACCATACGTGACAGTGACATCGTTGCCGTTGATGTCGTAGTAGATGCCATCTACCTCAAAGTCATAGGCAACGGCGGTTGCCGGCAACAGCAGCGCCAGCAGCAAGAGAGCAGATGTAATTAAGTTTTTCATCTTCGTGTTGGGTATTTTGTGTTGTTTATTACTGTCGCAAAGATAATTAAAGCCCTGAAAGAAAACAAGACTTTCACCGACATGATAGCCAATCGTCAAGAAAAGGACGAAAAAGTGTCCAAAAATTAGACAGAGAGCAGCCCCTATTTACCGCTTTGAATAAGAGCTCAATGGTTCAAGCGAACCGAGTTGCTTTGAAAACTATAATTTCAACCGCCAACATTTTTTAGCCGGAAACAATTAATTAAAAGATTTTCTTTGTTCATTAGCATTTTTGTTGTAACTTTGCATCAAATCAATCTTTAACCCAAGAGCAAACAACATTTTTAACAATTAATACTCTAAATCATTATGGAAGACAATTTGATGGAAGACAACTTGGAAATTATTGAGCGTGGTCTATTAAGTGAAGTTGATGCTGAATCAGATTTCATTATAATCGACTCTCCGGAACCTATAGTTGTAGGCGAAATGCCCAGAGACATGCCTAGAGACATGCCCAGAGACATGCCAAAACCCGTGAGGAAAATCAGCGCCAAAGTGCTGAATTACCTGGGTACTGTAAAGGTGACTACTGATTTTTCTTACCGTAATCACAAAGCTTGGCTGTTGCAGTCTTTACTTAACGAGTTGAAATATTCCTTGAACCCTGATGGCTTTTTCGGCCAACTGACCGAGGAACAGGTCAAGAAATTCCAAGCTGCTAAAGGCTTGAAAGTTGATGGTATCGTTGGACAGGCAACCTGGAGCGAACTCATCTGGCATGGCAAAAACCAGATTTCCAACAGCAAAATCGCTTACAAAGATTATCAGGATGCCGCCGAAAAGTTAGATGTTGACGTTGCCGTGGTCCAAGCCATCAAAGACGTTGAAGCGGGCGGATCGGGCTTTGTGTACAGCAATCATCCTACTATCCTGTTCGAGAGCCATGTGTTCTGGAAAGAACTCACGAAACTCAAAGTTGAACCCAGCGATTATAATGATCCTGAAATCCTGAACCAAACATGGAATCAGGGTAAAACACACTATGTGGGTGGCGTAGGCGAGCATGCCCGCCTGGAAAAAGCCCGCTACATTAACCGTGATGCAGCCAATGCCTCAGCCAGTTGGGGATTGTTCCAGATCATGGGTAATAATTACAAGGCCTGCAATTGCAACACAGTTCAAGAGTTTGTTGATAAGATGTGCATGAGTGAGAGAGAACAGCTCATGCTGTTTATCGAATTTATCAAGTATCACGATATGGCCAAGCACCTGCGGGGAGACAGAAAAAACTGGGCAGAATTTGCTAGACGTTACAATGGCGCTGGTTACAAGCAAAATCACTACGACACCAAACTCGAGGCAGCCTATAATAGATACAAAAAGTAACCCATTAACCGGCTGGCTCGACAAATCACTTCGATAATTTATTCGAGCTGTCGGCGATCAATAAAACAGCCACGCCAGCGAGACCTAAATCCCGTTGGCGTAGTTGTTTGTTAAGGTTTATTTGAAAGATTTACAGTTTCAACCCGTCCTCGCTGTTGGGTTGAGGGGGATAGCCGGTGGTGCAGTGCATTTATATTCCCACGCCGAAATATCCTCGCGCAACTGATGAACGTGTTGCGTGTCAAGATGGAGGATGCTAATTCTGAGACACGCGCACGGCACGCACGGAGAGGCCGCAGTTGCGTCTGATGTTCCACCACTGCTTGCCGCCCGAGTAGAAACTGAGGGCTAAAGCGTAGTACGCCCCGGTGTTGCCGAGCGAGCGCGTCCAATAGAGGCCGTCCGAGTTCGATGACCTGAGCATATTGGCTCCAAGGTGACCCGCAGCAGGCAAGAACAAAGTATTCCCGTTGGGACCGGTGAACAAGCGACCGTAAACGCCGTTACGATCTGTCCACGTCCAAGAGCAGTTGTCAATCAGTTCATTCAACTGCTCGACCGTCGGCATGCGCCACGACGAACCCCAGTTGGCATAAGCGGCATCGTCCTCAGGATCCAATTCGACCTTGCCGTCTGTGAAGTCTTGGTAACCCCAAATGCTATTGGTGCAATACTTCGTCAGCGTAGTATCACTACCGTTGCACCACTGATAGGTTTCCCACGTATATTCCTCCTTGGGCTCGGTCTCGCCCCAGGCGAAGTAATCGCCATACTCCTCGGGAGCGGTGGCACCCACGTTACAGGTGGCCCACAGCGTGCCGCTGGGAAGGCCCAGGTCAACGTACTCGTGGGTGTCGGGAGGGGTCACAGGGTCTTCTGGCCAGGAACCAGACAAGAGATAGTCAATCAAACTGGTCACGTCCGATATGCTGACCTGACCATCATAATTCACATCACCGCGTTGATACTCTTGTGCACTGGCTGTGAAAGAGGCCAGCATCATCAACAATACAAATAAAAATGAGCTAAACTTCGTCATAACGTAATTGATTTAGTTGGTTAATATGTTTTTACATTCTGCAAAGTTAGTGATTTTTAAAAAAAGTTCAAAATCTTCATAAAGCAATGGGAGCCCCCAAAAGAAAGCAAGACCGGCACCTCTTCGATAATTCCCAACAAAAAAACGGCCGACTGCGCGGGCAGTCGGTCGCTTCGTGTTTTTGATGTGGTACCTCCGGGGATCGAACCAGGGACACGCGGATTTTCAGTCCACTGCTCTACCACTGAGCTAAGGTACCTTTCAAAAGCGAGTGCAAAGATATGGCGACTTTTTGACGTGACCAAATTTTTTGACAGAAAAAATTGAAATTTCTTTTCAACGCCACGTTACCATCATTCTCAATACACTGTCAATCAGCTGCATACAGCGCAAACCACTGATTTTGCCACACGATATGATAACCTGCAGCAGCCATCCAACGGTTAAGGGCATCCATCTTTTCCTGTTGCAGGAACTTGTCATCCACGATGGAATAGGCTGTGAGATAATCGTCGGTGGCCTCGCTCCAATAGGAACCCAGGTTGTTGAACTTTTGCCGCAGAATGGCGGGACGGCTATTTTTCAAGGCGCTCAAGCGCTCATACAGGGCCTCAGTGCTCAACAATTCGGGCCACGAGCAACCGATGGCGGGAATCGACCCCGTCAAGTGGTTCATCATGGGAATGCTGCCGTAGCATAACAAGGTGTCGCCCTGATTGACGTACCGCATCAGTTCGGGAAGCGTTGCGTTAATAACGCGGGCACGCTCGAGGGACGTGTGGATGCAAGCCGCATGGTTATCGTTGATTGCCGCCGTCTTGTGCCATAAGGCACCACCATCAAAATAGGCACCCCACGTTACCGTCTGAACCAAACCAACAGCGATAAACGTCAGCGGGAAAATGACGTTATATCGGCGTTGCCACAAGAGGGCTGCCACGGGAGCCGCCATCCAGGCGATGATGCCGCCATTGTTGGTCGCTCCGTCGCTGCCCAGCGGGAAAACCAGCAACATGAACAGGCCCAGCCATGCTGCCACGGCACGGTCTTTTCCTCTATAAATGACCCACGCAAGTCCGGCCACACACATCACCCACAATGGGTGCATGATATGGGACTGATGGGCCATGAAGTAAACCGTAGCGATTGCTACGAGAATCCATGCGCAATAACGCAACAGTTGATTGCCCACATACTTCCTCACGAGCCAAAACACAGCCCACAGGGCAAACAGCTTGGCACCCACCAGCAAACATTGTCCGTAGAAACTGATCATTTCCATCACCATGCCGCCCGCATTATGGCTTGCCTCGCCGCTACTGCCGGTTGCCACGCCCAGCAGGTCGGTCATGTTCTGCAGGAAGATTTCCCAATGCCCCAATGCCATCATCAAGACAATGACGGCCAGCGTCCCTGCCGCAATACCAGCCAGCATGGTGCCGCATTGACGCCAACAGTCTCGCCACGATTTTCCATTATAATAATGAGCGACAAACGGCATCACTGCCAAGCCCACAGCCAGCACGTTGGGGATACGGGTAAACGTATTCATGCCCACAATGATGCCAGCCAGCAACAAGCGATACCAGCGGCCCTCGGTCAATCCCTTGAAGGTCAAAACCAGAGCCCCAACCCAGAGCAAAGCGCTCATCAAGTCATTATTGAACGTGTAAGGGAACTGCACGAGTGATGCCACTACCATGAGGAAGCCCAAGATAACTGCCGCCGCCGGCATTATGCGCTTGAATGCCCAAGCGAGAATCGCCATGCAGCCCACATTGCACAGCACACCTGCCACGCGCATCGCCATCCACTTACCGCCAGCGGGCAATAAGGCATTGAGTACACCTCCAGCCACACCACTCAAGTAATACATGAAGTTATACTCCACGCTATCGGGCGCCTTGAAGATGTTGTCAAAGAAAGTGAGGTAATAGCCCGTGTCGCACAAGTCCACACCAAATGTGGCAATCACCAGTTGCCACAATGCGAGCAGAACAATCGCCCACCCCACTGAGGTGCTGTAATGGCCGTTGACCCATCGTTTGATATGTCGCAGTTGTTCTAACAAGATGTGACAAAGATAGTGCAAGTTAAACGAAATGCCAAATTTTTGCCATAATCTTGCCGACAAGCGCCGAAAAAGCAGTAAATTCGCTCGTTAATTAGGTTATAGGTGTTAGGCGATAGGTATTAGGTATTAGGTGTTAGGCGATAGTATCCGTACTTACAACTAAAAACTTAAAACTAAAAACTTAAAACTAAACTAAACAAATGGAACGACTGCTGCAATACATCTGGCAACACAAGCTGTGGCTCAGCGAGGACATGGTCACCAACGATGGCCGCAAGGTGCGTGTCATCGACCCCGGCTTGCTCAACACCGATTCGGGACCCGACTTCTTCAACGCCAAGGTTGAGATTGACGGACACATGTGGGTGGGCAACGTCGAGATCCATGTGCGTGCCAGTGACTGGAAACGCCATCACCACGATGAGGATCCGGCCTATGACAGCGTCATCCTGCACGTAGTCGAGAAAGACGACGCGCCCGTCACCAGAATCAATGGCGAAATCATCCCTCAAGTTGAATTGCACGTGTCACCCCGTTTCAACGAGAGTTATGACCGACTGGTCAATGCCCAAGTGGAATTGCCCTGTGCCGCACGTCTCAACGAGGTGCCCCAGCTCACCGTCACCGAGTGGATTGAGGCACTGGCATTTGAGCGACTCCATGGCAAGGTGGACCGCGTCCAAGAGCTATATGACCGCTACCACGGCAGTTGGGAAGACATTTGCTACGTGATGCTGGCCAGGACACTGGGGTTCGGCATCAACAACGACGCCTTTGAGCGGCTGGCTCGGGTCACACCGTTGCGCCTGCTGCACAAGCACAGCGACTCCATCCTCCAAATCGAGGCATTACTTTTCGGCCAGGCGGGTCTCCTGAACGGAGCCCACGCCGACGACACCTATTATCAACAACTGATGCGCGAATACGCATTCCTGGCCAACAAATTCTCGCTGCGACCCATCGAGGGTACCGCCTGGCGCCTGTTCCGCAGCCGCCCTCAGAATTTCCCTTATCGCCGCATCGCCCTGCTGGCGCAGTTTGTCCAGGGCGGCTTCAACCTGATGAACGACATCCTCAACGCCAGCGACACCGCAGCACTGCGCCAACTGTTTGATATCGAGTTGAGCGGCTATTGGACGACGCATTACTCATTCGGCAAACCTTCGCCCAGCGCAGGCCGCGCCTTGAGCAAGAGCAGCATCGACATCGTGCTCATCAACACGGTCGCCCCACTCTATTACGCTTACGGAGAATTGACCGACGACTACCAGATGACCGACCGCGCTATAGCCCTGCTCGAGGACATCCGTCCCGAGCAGAACAGCATTGTGGCAATGTTCAAGACGGCTGGCATCAAGTGTGACGACGCACTGACCAGCCAGGCCCTCATCCAGTTGCGCCGCAACTACTGCGAGGCCCGCAAGTGCATCTACTGCCGGCTGGGACACCGCTTGCTGGCCACCGACGCCCGCGGAGAGTGAAACATGACGTGCAACAGCCCTATTAGCAGCCATTGCACGCCATTTCATTTCCAAATTTCACCAAACCATAAAATTGGTCTGAGATTATCACGTCACAGTCCGCCGGCCAGCAGCCTGTCGATCAGGTCGGTGATGTCCTTGATGCTCACGTGGCCGTCACCGTTTGCGTCCATCCATGCGGGCAGCTCACCACCGCTGAGCAACTGGTCAACCAGGCCGGTCACGTCGCTGATGGAAATGTTGCCGTCACCATTAATGTCGCCAATAGCTGCAATGTTTTTAAAGCTACGCCAAATGGACGCTGTTTTGTAAAGCTCGATGGACTCGGCTGGCACGTAAAGCGTCCCGTTTTGCAAGGTTGCGCTCTCAAAACAGCCATATGAGAATGGGCCTATTTGCGGGGGGTTTACCGCATAACAAATAACAGCTCTTAAACTGTCGCAGCCATAGAAACAATAAGTGCCTATGTGGTCAAGGCCTGTTTTATTCAGTGTACTTGGCAATGAAATGGTAGTGAGGGTTGAACAGTCTCGGAATGCGTCCATATCAATTTGCGTGACACCTTCGGGGACATGGATACTCGTTATTGATGCACAGCCTCTAAAGGCTCCAAAACCGATAGTGTGCAAAGTGCTCGGAAGCTGTATTTCGGTGATCTTATCACAATAGGCAAAAGCACCGCTATCAATACGACGCACGCCCTCGGGAACAGTAGAATAATTGCAGCCTTCAATCAACCACTCATTACTTGACTCGATGATGGCGTTGCAATTGTCTCGAGAATTATATTTAGTGTTTCTGGGGTCAACCACGATGCTGGTAATCTTGGGATCTCGGGCGAGAAGCGATCCCCCTATATACGTGACATTCGCTGGAATGAACAGGCTTGTCAACTCAGGGCAGTCCATGAAAACACATCCGCCAAGGCTCATAAGAGACTCAGGCAGCACAACCTCGCTCAATCTGGAACAAGAGGCAAAGGCGCAATCGTCAATTGTCGTCACTTTGTTAGGGAGATCTATGCTGGTCAAACCCGTACAGCCATAGAAAGCGTACCCACCTATGTATTCAAGTGAATCGGGAAGGTCAACGTGGGTCAGCCAGGTAAAACCGTTGAACACATCACTGGCTAGACGCTTCACTGAGTTGGGAATCACAGTGTTGACACAGGCTGCCAATAAAACGCTTCTATTCTTTCCAATAATAGCATTGCAATTCTCGCGGGAGTCATAATAGCTGTTGTTCTCATCCACGACAATACTGGTAATTCCGTAACAATGAATGAAAGCCTCATACTCAATATTTTGCACCGAAGCTGGAATATAGAGTTCCGTCAATGAACGGCAACCCTGGAACGCCCGTGTACCAATAAAAGTGACTGAATCCGGAATGTCGATATGACTCAATGCCGAGCAACCCATAAACGAATACCGACCAATTTCCTTGATAGTGTTAGGCAAATCAATACCGGTCATTGCTGAACATTTTTCAAATGCGGAGCCGTCAATCATGGTGACAGGATAAATCATGTTGTTGTATATGACCTCGGCAGGAACCGACACATGACCAATGTATGCCCCACTATTGGAGGAGTTCTTATTCGTCACACTCACCGAGACGCTATCTTTATTGATTTTGTAATAGATACCATCCACTTCAAAGTCATAAGCGCTCATCGTGGCCGACATCGTGGCCAGCATCAGCAACAGGAATAAAAATCTTCTTTTCATCATATTTGTGTATTAAGTTAATAATTTCAGGTTATAGTCCGCCGGCCAGTAGCATGTCGATCAGGTCGGTGATGTCCTTGATGCTCACGTTGCCGTCGCCGTTCACGTCCATCCAGGCGGGCAGGTCTCCACCGCTGAGCAACTGGTCAACCAAGCCGGTCACGTCGCTGATGGAGATATTGCCGTCGCCATTCACGTCGCCAGGCCCAGCCCCGATAAACGGTACGATATGCGTGAATTTGCCCCATTCCTCATCGGCCCGATAGGCTTCCAGCGACTCCAGCGGCACATAAACTGTGGCTTGCTCAAAAACATCGCCATTTTTATTTTGAAAGACTCTCTCCTGAACATATGGCGGCCTAACGGCTCGGCAAGTAACACTCGTCAGGTTTTCACAATCCTCAAAAGCCCTAGAGCCGATATAACTCATCGAAGGGCCCATGTCAACACTGGTCAAACCGCTGCAGCCCCAGAAAGATTCCAGTCCAATACTAGTCACGTTCTCAGGGATAATAATATCGGTCAGACCTTCGCACAGACCGAACGCATAGTCGCAAATTTCGGTGACCGTTTGCGGCAGTTCGAGTTGTGTCATATCACGACAAGCCCAGAACGCGCCTTCGGCTATACGCGTGATTGAGTCGGGGATGATAGTGTGATTACTGCCAACCAACAGGATGTTTGTAGCGGTCTCAATCACGGCATTACAGTTGTTCCTGGAGTCATACTTAGGATTGTCGCTTGCGACAGTAATACTGGTGGCAGAACCACCACAGCCGAAAAGGGCAAAACCTCCGAAATATTCAACAGAATTAGGAATCGATAGACTGGTCAGGCTAATGCAATCAAAGAACGCCTCTGAATCAATTCGGGTGACTGAGTTCGGTATATTCACGCTGACCATATTCGCACAATCCCAGAAAGCAGAGCCTTCAATAACGGTAACAGTGTTTGGAATCTGCACGCTATGCACATCAAAGCCATAACGGAATGCGCTTACGCCGATTCGAGTGACTGTATATTCCACATTGTCATTAGTCACCGTTTCGGGGATTATTATATCACCGACATATGAGCTAGCATAATCATTCTGTTCATACGTCACCGCAACCGTGGTGTCACTTAATATTTTGTAATAAATGCCATCCACCTCGAAGTCGTATGCGCTCAAGCCAGAAACTGACAGCGCAATCATCAATAAGCTTAAAAGGAATCTTTTTTTCATAATCTACATGGTTTTTATTAATTAATTAGATTTTGAATGCCAAATCTGCTAGTCAAAACATGCACACCTTAATATGATGCAAATTTATGAAGGATAAGCCACAACAACAAGAAAAAGAATGTAAAAAAAACACACTCCACAGGAAGTGAGTGTAATGACATTGTCATGCCACTACACCCAGCTTCATTTAAGCAAAATCCAATGAATACATCAATTGCCGCCCAAGAGTCTGTCGATCAGGTCGGTGATGTCCTTGATGCTCACGTGGCCGTCACCGTTCACGTCCATCCATGCGGGCAGGTCACCACCCTCAAGCAACTGGTCAATCAGATCGGTTGCGTCGCTGATGCTGATGTTACCATCACCATTCACGTCACCAGGCCCGGCCCCGATAAACGGAACGATATGCGTGAACTTGCCCCACTCTTCATGTGTGCGATATTCCTGGATTGACTCATTAGGCACAAACAACGTGACTTGGTCGTAAAGCGTATTTCCATCAAAACCTACTTGAGCATATTGATCGTACCAATAGAACCCAACATAGTCTTCACTAAACAGGTCATCTGCATCGGGGGGAGTCACAGCATGGATAGTCATGCGCTCCAAGTTGATGCATCCAGCAAATGCAGACCAGCCAATCTGGACTATCGTGCTTGGCAGCTCCACGCTTGTGATATCACAACGGAAACCCACAGTACATGCAAACGCAGAAGGACGTAGCCCAGCCACGGTATATGTTTCATCGTTAAAAACCATCTCGCTTGGGATAATGAAATCACCTGTATAGGGATCGGAGTAGAGCCCCGACTCACCACTGCAACAAACGTAAACATCGGAGCTCGGCATTTCATCATACACAGTGCCAATCAAACCACTATAATCAAAATAATAATGTATGCCATCAACAACACAAGCAGCGTATATAACATCATCATAAATCTCAGCGGTGCCATAGACCACATCACTCGGAAGCTTGCCCTCGGCTACAGCATAGACTTCAACGGTTGTTAGTCCAAGGCCCCTGCCGGGAATCGGGTCACCCGTGTATACTTCCCACTCCGTCGGTCCATTTCCCTTATCGCGCCGATAATAGATTGTAGCATCCAATTCGTCAGCATTGGTAACCATGATAGATTTATACGCAGTATTAATGTAATCAACATAGTTTGCAGTTTGCGCGCTGTGCCAAGTCTGCGAATCCCAGGTCTCTTCGAGGATGGGCACAGCCGTCTGTTCCATGTCTTGGGCACTCATGGCTGTCGAGAATGCGGCCATCAACATCAGTGTTAAAAGTAAAATCTTTTTCATAACAAATAAACGTTTTTAGTGGTTAGTATAATAGTTACTGGTGCGAAATTACTATTCCACAAGAACCAATGCAACAGATTTCACGCCGTGAACCCGTAGGGCATCATTTTTTTTGAAAAAGTGTCTAATTTTTTGACACTCCTTGGCCTCAGATGGAAAAGAAACAGCAATCTAATTTCAATAGATTCAGCGTAGCGGATTTTGCAAAATAGCGTATTCCCAAGGCTGTTTTCATCTGACAAAACAGGTCGAAGACCTTGACAAGGCCTTCGACCTGTAAAGACACACCTACCAATCTGAAAGGCAGACCAGCAGGCCATCAATTGCCGCCTAGGAGCATATCGATCAGGTCAGTAATATCCTTGATGCTCACGTGGCCGTCACCGTTGACATCCATCCATGCAGGCAGGTCACCACCCTCAAGCAACTGGTCAATCAGATTGGTTGCGTCTCCAACGCTGATTGAGCCATCACCATTTACGTCGCCAGGCCCGGCCCCAATGAACGGCACGATATGTGTGAACTTGCCCCACTCCTCATGTGTCCGGTAAGCCTCAAGCGATTCGTTTGGCACAAACAGGATGGCCTGATGATAGATCATATCAAAGTCATCATAGTTGTCTGAGACATTAAAAAGAGACTTTCCTACCGGTGGTGTAACGCCCATGCATGTGATTCGCTCCAAGTTGCGATTATGGGAAAAAGCGTTGTCACCGATTGTCTCTACCGAAGCCGGCAAAATGAGGTTTTTCATCCCCGTCATGTTAAAAGCGAGCTCACCGATAGACGATACCGAAGATCCTATCTTGACGTCTTTCAGTTCCGTGCAGAACATGAAAGCCTCATCTCCGATAACTGTTACATTCTCGGGAATGTCAACGCTGGTGATACCGATACCTCCAGGATAATGTCCGAAACACTGTTTGCCAAGGGTAGTAACAGAGGGTGGAATAACGGTATTCTTGAAACCACACACAAGCGTGTTGGTCGCGGTCTCGATAATCGCATAGCAGTTGTCTCTTGAATCATAAACAGGGTTATTTTCATCTACCTGAACCGATAAGAGATTGTTACAAGCTGCAAATGCGCCAGGTTCAATTATGGAAACAGACTCAGGGATAAAGAGACTGCCGAGGGTGCATTCCATGAAAGCTTCGGACTGAATTGTTGTGACTGTGTTGGGAATTTCAACGCTTGGCACTGAACAGTCCCAAAAAGCCAACCAGCTTATTTCTGTCACAGTATATGTTCTACCAAGATATTCTACCGTCGGAGGAATCACGATGTCGCCTGAGTAGGATGTTGCGCCCGAAGCGTACGGATAAGCGACAAACTCATCAGTCTTCATTGTAACGGCTACTGTCGAATTGGTCAGGATATTGTAGTATATACCATCTTTTAAAAAGTCGTAATAATAAATATAAGGGTCAGTCGGATCTTTTGGCAGAACTACCTCTTGAACAACAATATCACTCATCGCTTTACCTGGAGCTTGAGCATAGGCTTCAAATATGTAACGACCAGGATCCGTAGCCACAATTGGACCAGAATATGGCATCCATTCAGTAAACAATGATTCGTCTATAACATCAATTGAAGCAGCATACCTGGTATAGAGTTGCGTATTCGGTTCCTCGTCATTGTTTATTACCTCAATCATGAGATAAGCGTAGTCATTATTTATAGTACATGTTATATCTGGTGCTGCCGTCTGCTCCATGTCTTGAGCAGTCATGGCAACGGTTGTCGCGAACATCAACAACAAGGCAATGAGTAATTTCTTTTTCATAACAGTAGAAAGTTTTTAAAGTTAATAACCGGTGCGAATTTACTCTATAACACGAACTATCACAACAGATTTCACGCCGTGAACCCGTTGAATACCATTTTTTCTCATAAGCGTCCAAAAATTTTACACTTTGGAGCTTCTGATTACCTAATCTTATAATCTACACCGAGTCGGGAGCTGACGAGGGAACCTCCAACCTCTCGTCGGGGTTGAAGTCGTCGGTCAGCGGAATAGACAGGCTATCCTCGTTAAAGTCAAACATTGTCGAGTCAAACTCCTCGACTGGTGCGATAGACGAACAGCCCGAGTAGAGGGCGGCATCAATCGGCTCCTTGGCCGGCTGGAAGCGCTGGTGGTAACGCTGGAACTGCGGGTCACTCAACACGAGTTGCAGGAAGCGGCCGCAGATGGGCAATGCAGTGCGGCTGCCCTGGCCCAGTGCGCCCCAGCGGAAGTGGATCTGGCGGTACTCGCCTCCCACCCATGAGCCGCACACCAGTCCTGGTGATACAGCGACAAACCATGCGTCGGCATGACGGTTACTTGTGCCTGTCTTGCCACCCAGGTCCACATCATACAGCGGACGGGTGATATAGCCGTTCAGGGCCATAGCCGTGCCTCCTGCATCGGTACGGCAGGCCATGAGCATCTGCTGCATGAGCCATGCCGACCGGTAGGTCATAGCCCGTTCCTGGTGGTTGGGGGCGCGGTAGATTTCTTTGCCGTCACGGTCCACAATACGGGTAACAATGACGGGGTCATTGCGAACGCCGTCGTTGACCACCGTACAATAGGCATTGACCAGCTCCATCAGGTCAACATCGCTAGCGCCTAATGACAGGGCTGGTTTGGCCTCCATGGGAGAACGGATACCCATGTCGCGGGCAAGCTGGGCAATTTCGGCAAAGCCCACCTCAGTCCCCACGCGCACAGTCACACTGTTAATGCTCTGGGCAAAGGCGGAACGCAGGGTCATTTCCGCTCCAGTAAAGGTTCCGTTGGCATTGGTGGGACGCCAGTGCTCCAGTTCATGCTTATCCTCATTATAGACCAGGGTGTCGATATATTCGTCCAGCCTACGGTCACATGGCACGAGGCCACGTTCCATCGCCATGGCATAGACAAAAAGCTTGAACGTCGATCCCGGCTGATGTTTGGCCCGAACCTTGTCATATTTCCACGTGTCAAAGTCCACATCGCCCACCCATGCCTTGACATGGCCGTTGCTCGGTTCCATCGCGATGAAGCCGCAATGCATGAAGTGCAGCATGTAGCGCACCGAGTCCATCGAACTCATCTCCATATAGAGCGAGTCGTTCTCATAGTCAAACAGGTGAACCATGTGTGGCTGGTTCATGTAATAATTCACCGAGTCCAGGTCATTGGGATAACGGGCGAGCAACTCATGATAGACGGGGGTGTTGCGTGCCTTGTCCTCGACAAAGTTGTCAATCACCTGGTAGTTGTCATCAAGCCAGCAGTCCCTGTCACCCCAGTGGCTCTTGAAGTTCTGCTGCACCACTTTCATCTTCTCACTCACGGCCTGCTCGGCATACTCCTGCATTTTGGAATCCAGCGTGGTGTAGATTTTGAGGCCGTCACGGTCCAGATCGAGTTTGAGGTCTTGAGCCTTGGCAATCTCCTCAATTTCCCTGGCCACCGCCTCACGGAAGTAGGGGGCTATACCGTCATAGTTGGTCTCGATGGTATATTTCAAGTCGATGGGCAACGACGACACCGAGTCATATTGCTGCTTGGTGAGGTCACCGCGTTCCAGCATGTTCTTGAGCACCTGGTTGCGTCGCCGCAAGCTGTTCTTGGGATTGATGCGGGGATTATAGGTGCTTGTGGCCTTGAGCAAACCCACTAGCACGGCACTTTCTTCAAGTTTGAGATTTCGTGGCGTCGTCTTGAAGTAGGTATTGGCTGCAGTTTTGATGCCGAAGGCGTTGCTGCCAAAGTCCACCGTGTTGGCATACATCTCAAGGATCTCCTTCTTGCTGTAGAACATCTCCAGTTTGGTGGCGATGATCCACTCCTTGCTCTTCATGATGAGCATCTTCACCCCCGGTATATAGCCCAACAGACCTGTCGAGTAATCACTGCGGGTACGGAACATGTTCTTTACCAGCTGCTGGGTGATGGTGCTGGCGCCACGGGGACGGCCATGAAGCACCATATCTTTGAAGGCGGCACCCAGTCCTCCGAAGTCGATGCCGTGGTGATGGTAGAAGCGCTCATCCTCGGTATCGATGAGCACCTGGAAGAACTGCGGATTGATCGAGTCATAGGTCACAGGCGTGCGGTTCTCGTCATAATACTTGCCTATGGTCTTCCCGTCGGCACTATACAGATAACTTGCCTCGGGATTGCGCGGATGCATGATGCTGTGGGTGCTGGGCGACTTGCCGAAGAGCCACAGCAGATTAATGTCAACCGCAATGAGGTAAAGCAGGAACAGCACGATGAATGTGCCCAGTCCAGCTAAGATCTTCATCCACCATGGGCGGCCACGGTACAATCCCTTGTACCACACTTTAAAGCGGCGCCAGTTGCGGATGATGGTATTTCCCTTCGATTCTTCGTTCATATTCTATCTAATGGTTTATGTTGGCTAATTGATATGTTCATTGGTTATTGGCGCTTGAGCCTAATCGTCGCCTCAGGTAACGCGGGATGAAACCCAGATGCCTGATGATGGCCTTGCCAGTGCCATAATGGTGGCTCATGATGCGGAAACGCTCCCACAACGAGGCACGATGATACTGTGTGGTCATACCGTCGGCCAGATAGCTGATGATAGGCTTGGCTCCGGCATAGGCATTGCCCGTGGACTTGCGCAACACCTTGATGCACCAGTCATAGTCAGCGCTCAACCTGTATTGCAGATCATACTCGGGTACCAGGTCACGACGAGCCACAAAAGCCTGGTGACACACCACCATTCCATTCAGGAAACTGGCTGCAGTCAGCCGCTTGGGAGCACGCAGATGCCGCATGCCCACCACCTCGCGGTCCTTATTGACCAACTGGGTCTGGCCATAAATCACTCCAGGATTGCCCTCAGTGAGCAAAGCCAGACGTGCCAGCACCGTTTCGTCGGCAAAGGCGTCGCCAGCATTCAGAAAAATCAGGTAGCGCCCACGAGCCCGTGCGATGCCCTTGTTCATAGCATCATACAACCCCTTGTCCGGCTCACTGAACACACGCAGGCTGGCAATCGAGGCCTTATACACGATATCCAAGGTGTCATCGGTCGATGCACCATCGATAATCAGCATCTCATAGTCGCTGCTCGTCTGCCGTTGCACGCTCAGCATGGTCGGTGCGATCACACTGGCCGCATTCCACGTTACAGTAATGATTGAAAATAGCGGATCCATGCCTTAATAATGGTTTTATTGGTCGCAAAATTATAGAATTCTGCGTAATTTTACAATCAAATGACCTTTTTTTGCGTTAATAAGGCAGAATAATTGCAATAATAATGAGATTAAAACAGATTTATACCGCATTCATCGCGCTAATCCTGGTGCTGATGGCCGCCAGTTGTGACCACATCGACAACAAGGCTGTACCACGCTATACCGTCCGCATCGACCTAGGCAGTTATGCCCTATGGAACACCTATGGCGTGAACGGCATGGGACAATTCCGCATCTTCAACCGCGAGAAGCAGTTGCCCAGTAATTTCCCCTACAATGTCAATACTTTCACCGGATACGGCGGCGTGCTGTTGATGATGGGCATCGAGTACCCCATGGCCTATGATCTCTCATGCCCCGTAGAAGCCAGCCAGGACATCATTTTGTCAATCGACCCTGACAATTTCGAGGCCGTCTGCTCCAAGTGTGGCTCCCGCTACAACCCGCTCACGGGTGACGGTGGACCGGTCAGCGGAGTCGCTATCAAGAACAAACTGGGCATGCGCATCTACCGCGTCACCCCCAGCAACGGCGGTTACTTCATCTCCAATTAACCTTACCCCTTAATCTGAAATGTCTATTTCCCTGCTGTGTTCGCAGTGGGAAGTCTCACTTTTTGTCTAAAAAAAGCAATATAACGTATTATTATTTAGCGTTATTTGTTATCTTTGCACATTCATTCAATGTTTGTACTCTTTGTACAATTTTTAGGAGATTTATCATTTAAAAACCGCATAAGTATTATGAAAAAATCTGTACTACTACTTTTGTTGCTTGTAACGACAATAGCGGCACAGGCAGCAACCGATTACAACTTCTATGTGGGTGGCGTGAGGGTCACCAGTGACAACTGCAGCAACATTACGGGCAGCAACATCACTAGCGGCACCGCGGTATTCACCCCAAGCGACAACACGCTGACGCTGACCAACGTCACCATCTCGCGCACGGGTACCGACAACCGCGCCATCCAGAGCGACCGTGCAGGCCTGATCATCAAGTTGGTGGGTACCAACAGACTGAGCGCGGCATCATCATCGGTCATCCGCTTCAACCAGTCGGGTTCGATTGTCGTGGCCAGTGGCACAACCACCGTCACCGGTGGCACCGAGGGTGGCGTGTACAGCAACAATGCGAGTGTTACCGTCATGGGACCCGGCAAGTTGATTGTGAAGTCCACCAACGACAAATACGGCTTTGAGGGCAAGGGCACAAGCAGCAATAGTACGCTGATCTTTAGAAATGCCACGGTCGAGGCATCGGGCAAGAAGGGCGCCATCTATGACTGGGCCAGTGTCAACTTCTACGCCAACAGCCACATCACCCTCAAGGCCACCAACGACAGCAATTATCCTATAGCATGGAACATTGAAGACCTGAATACCTGGGACACCGAGGCATTTCTCGCACCATGGGGGGTCACTTTCAATACATCGTCCAAGTGCATCACGTATCAGGGCAGCCCGCTTTATGACAAAGACATTTTTATCTCTGATGACTACGGGTTATTGCTAAAGTACAGTAATTTCCCCGATGAGAACTTCCGCAACTACCTGCTCTCACTCTATCCCAAGGGATACCTGACAAAAGAAGAACTCGAAGCTCGCACCAGCCTCTACGTCAACGGCCAGGGCATCAACTTCCTCTCCGGAATTCAGCTTTTCACCTCACTGGTGGTGCTGGACTGCTCCAACAATAATCTCACCTCGCTTAACTTGACGGGCCTTAATAACCTGATGTCGCTGAGGTGCCTTAACAACAAGTTCACAACCCTGACGGTCTCAGGCTTGCCGAAGCTGACCACCATGAATGCATCGGACAACACACTACTCACGACGCTCAGGTGCAATAACAACATATTGACAGACCTCTACGTCAATGGATGCACCCAACTGCAGGAGATTGATTGCAGCGGCAACAATTTCACCTCGCTCGATGTATCACAGTGCACACAGCTCAAGGTATTGACCTGCAATAACAATCAGATTCAGAGGCTCTACCTTGATGGATGCTCTCAACTCGAGACGCTGAATTGCCAGTATAATAACCTGATAACTTACACCGTGACCGGCAAGACCAAACTCAAAAACCTGTATATCGATCACAACGAGTTCTTGAATACGCTCAAATGCAATAACAATGCATTGACAAATTTCACTTTCTCGGGCTGTAGCAGTTTGCAGTATCTGGATTGCCATGGCAACGCGCTGACTGCAATACCGGCCAGCACCTGCGCGCCACAGTTGCGATACCTCTATTGCCAAAACAATGCCCTCACCTTCATCAGTGCTCCTGACGATTTGCAGACACTGGACTGCAGCAACAATCGGCTCTCCGAGCTCAACTTGATGAACCTTTCCATGTTGGCTTCATTGAAGGTCGCTGGTAACACCTCATTGACAACGCTCAAATGCAATAACGACGCACTGACTATGCTTGATGTCACGGGCTGTACACAGCTACAGAGGCTATATTGCCAGATGAACCAATTGACGTCGCTTGACGTCTCGACATGCACGCAGCTCAAGGAGTTGAAGTGTTACCGCAACAACATCGGCCAAACTGCCATGACAACGCTTGTCAACGGCCTGGTCAACCGCAACTCGACAACGGCCGGAATCCTCGATGTGCTGCATAGCAGCGAGGAGCAAAACGTGTTTGACAATACTCATGTCATCAATGCCCGCGCCAAGAACTGGATTCCATACAGGTACAGTAACTCTAGCTGGGTTGAAATCGAAGCGGCCCTCATCGGTGACGTGAATGGAGATGGCAGCATCAGCATCAGTGACGTGACTGCATTGATCGATCTGCTGCTCAGTAACGGTAATCTTCCAGCTACTGCCGATGTCAATGCTGACGGCGGCGTCAGCATCAGTGACGCGACCGCACTGATTGACATGCTGCTGAGTGCTCATTGACAGTCCTCACAACCGCCACAAATTTTTCACCACTGTTCCACGGCAACGGCAGCAGTCGATACGCCTACGATAGGGTAAAAACACTAATGTCTAAAAATTGGCCTGCAAGGTTGCATTTTGCAATTTTGCAGGCTGATTTTTCAAGCTCGATGAATAGTTTTTGTGGCAAAAATCCAAAAAATAAATCTTATAGGATGCCATTTATTGTTAAAAAGTGTAAATCTTTTCATTTTTAATTTCCAAAATTTAAACTTTCCGACCCTCCGCGACCGCCCTCTATACGGGGTTTTGCGTGGAACAATTTGTTAAAATCGAGATTTTCCCGAAATGTTTACAAGTGTTTAAAGAGGTTGGCCGGGTTAGCGGATTGAGCTACCTTTGCACCGAGCAAACCAGGACGCACGGCATCATCATCGTTCTTGATGCCTTTAACGAAAAGGCCGCTCATGTGCGGATTTTCCAGTCCATTAAAACAATTATTATGAGTTTTATTAAAGGTAAAATAAGTCTATCAGCATTATTTGTAATATTTGCAATTTCCCTTACTTGCTTCACTGCACAATCACAGCAGTTGAGTAACCGCCGTCAAGGCACCGTGCTCGAGCAGCTTGAGCAAAACAGCCGTAACAACATCATTGACCAAGTCATTCAATATGCATACCGTTTCCGCGGTACGCCTTATCGTTATGGAGCCATGTCCCCCAGGGGATTTGACTGCTCCGGTTTCACCAGCTACGTCTTCAAGCGCTTCGGCATCGAGCTGGACCGCTCGTCTCGCGGACAGATTTTTGATGGCGTGCGCGTCAAGAAGAACGACCTGCAGCCTGGCGACCTGGTGTTCTTCCAGGGACGTTCCGGCCGTGGTGGCGTGGGCCACGTGGGCATTGTCACCCGTGTGAACGACGACAACACCTTCCACTTCATTCACTCGGCTTGCAGCAGCGGTGTGACCGAGAGCAAGAATACCGAGTCCTATTATAGCCGCCGCTATGTAGGCGCCTGCCGCGTTCTGTAAAACAAATCATATAGCATATCACAGCGTGCGTTCCGACATTGGGACGCACGCTGATTTTATATCCATTGTTTGTGGGATTGACGCTTTTTTATTAAGTTTGCGCCAACTTATACCCATAACAGACCATTGGCTATGATTAAACGTTTTCTATTCATTCTCATACTTTCAGTGGCTGCTCTTGCAGCATCAGCTGGACATATACTGATCGACGGCACACTGGAGAAATCGGACATCTATCCCGGAACGGTGCACACCTTCCAGGTCTATGTCCCCGACCAGTATGACGGCCGACGGCCTGCGGCGCTCTATGTGGGTCTTGACGGCGTGTTGTGCAATGCGCCTCAGGTCATGGACTCGCTCATCGAGGCTGGAAAAATGCCTTGCACCATCGGCGTTTTTCTCCAGCCGGGCCTCATCAAGGACATCGAGGGCACAGTGCTCCGTTATAACCGTTGCTACGAGTTCGACAGCACGACGGGCGACTTCGCCCTGTTCCTCGAGAACGAAGTATTGACGGCTGTTGAGGCAATGACCACAGCCAGTGGCAAACCCATCCGCCTGTCACGCCAGCCACAAGACAGGATGATCTTTGGTCTGAGTAGCGGCGGCATTGCGGCATTCAACGCCGCTTGGCACCGGCCCGACTTGTTCGGTAAGGTATTTACGGGCGTGGGCACCTTCGTGGCCATGCGCGGCGGCAACGACCTGCAGGCGATGGTACGCAAGACCGAACCGCTACCCCTGCGCATCTTTATCCAGGACGGCAGCAATGATGCCTGGAACCCGCTCTTCGGCCATTGGTACGAGGGCAACCAGATGATGGCCAGCGCACTGCAGTTTGCTGGCTATGACGTGCAGTGTGACTGGAGCGATGGCGGGCACAACGTGAAACGCTCGACCGAAATTTTCCCGCAAGTGATGGAATGGATGTGGCGGGACTGGCCTGCGCCTCATGTGGTCCAAGAGACCCAAAACAGTTTTCTAAAAGACCTGCTCTGTGACGAGGACGAGGGTTGGGTCAAAATCGGCGAAGGCGTAGACATCAAACCTGTGACCCACATCATCTATCCCGACCTGACCAACATCGCCATGATTCCATCGCCCCCCAGCGGCAATGTCGTGTGGCAATACCTCATGCAGAATGGCCAACCATCCCACGGCGAGCCCTTCTACTGGCTGCATAACGACGATAACAGCCGCCCGCTCGACATACAGACCATCACCTTTGACAGCAAGGGCAACCTGTGGGCCGTCACAAGCATGGGTATCCAGGTCTGTGACCAGAACGGACGCGTCCGCGCCATCCTGCGCTTGCCCCATGGTTGCGCCCCCGTCAGCGAAATCGAGATCACTCAAGGCCTCGTGGTGCTGAGCACCTCCACCGCCACCTGGTGCCGCCGCTTCAATGTGGCTGGTCCCACCCTCGGTTTACGCCCCGAAAGTCAAGGCCAAGGCTAACCAAAGAAATCAAAAAACAATCAAAACCGGAAATCAGAGACTATAAACTAGAAAACTTTTTATACCTTTGCCTTTTAAAACCAACCACGACTCATGATGCAGAACAACAACATATCGCCTGAGATGGAAGACCAGATGATTAATCAGGCCTACCAGAATTTGTTAAACGGCTATCTTTCCAGCAATCACCGTAAGAAAGTGGAGATTATCGACAAGGCTTTCAAGTTTGCGCGTGACGCTCACAAGGGCATCCGCCGTCGTTCGGGCGAGCCCTATATCATGCACCCCATCGCCGTGGCCACCATTGTCAGCCAGGAAATCGGTCTGGGCTCGACAAGTATCAGTGCGGCGTTGCTCCATGACGTTGTCGAGGATACCGACTACACGGTCGAGGACATCGCTTCGCAGTTCGGCGATAAAATCGCCCGCATTGTCGATGGTTTGACCAAGATTTCGGGCGGCATCTTTGGCGATAAAGCTTCGGTTCAAGCCGAAAATTTCCGCAAACTGCTGCTCACTATGAGCGAGGACATCCGTGTGATACTCATCAAGATGGCCGACCGCCTGCACAACATGCGCACGTTGTCATCAATGCCCCCCAACAAGCAATACAAAATCGCAGGCGAGACCCTCTATATCTACGCTCCGTTGGCCCAGCGCCTGGGACTCTACACCATCAAGACCGAGCTGGAGGATTTGAGTTTCAAGTACAACCATCCAGCCGACTACCAGCGCATCAGCAACCTGATCAGCGCTAGCGAGGAAAGCCGCAACGAGTTATTCACACGCTTCTCGGCCCCCATCCGCGAGCGCCTCGACAACATGGGGCTGAAGTACACCTTCACTGTACGTGTCAAGTCCTGCTACTCCATCTGGAAGAAAATGCAGAAGAAGCACATCCCCTTTGAGGAAGTGTATGACCTGTACGCAGCCCGCATCGTGTTCGAGTGCGACAAGGAGAGCAACGAGAAGCACATTTGCTGGAACATCTATGAGCAGATCACCGAGGTTTATACCAAGCATCCCGACCGCGTGCGTGACTGGCTCACCACGCCCAAAGTCAACAAGTACCAGGCTCTCCACGTCACCGTGATGGGCCCTGACGGCAACTGGGTCGAGGTACAGATTCGCAGCAAGCGCATGGACGATATCGCCGAGCGTGGTTTTGCTGCCCACTGGAAATACAAAATCGGCGAAGGCGAAGAAGAAAAGGAGCTTGTCAGGTGGCTACAGACCATCACCGACATCCTCAAGGAACCCGAGCCTAATGCCATCGACTTCCTCGACACTATCAAGCTCAACCTGTTTGCCAGCGAGATTGTCGTCTTCACTACCAAGGGAGAGACCATGACCCTGCCCAAGGGTGCATCGGTCCTTGATATGGCATTTGCCTTGCACACCGATCTGGGAACCCACTGCATAGCCGGTAAGGTCAACCATGAACTCGTTCCCAACTCCTACAAGCTGTCCAGCGGCGACCAGGTCGAGATCATCACCAGCAATACCGGTGCGCCCAAACCCGACTGGGAAAAATATGTGATTACCGCCAAGGGCAAGACACGACTGCGCAAGGCATTGCGCCACCAGCGCCGACTCATCATCGACAAGGGCGAGAAACGATTCATGGACTTCCTGGCCGACCACAATATCGAGTTCAGCAACGAAATCCTCTCACAAGCCATCACCCGCCAGTTTGTCGCCAACAAGGAGGAACTCTACTTCATGATCGGTAACGACGAGATCAAGCTCAACGAGGAGATGATCACCCGCAAGGAGCAGGGTGCACGATTCAACTGGTGGCGGCGCAACCCGTTCAAGGGAAAAGAGCACCCCAAGGCCTCTACCGACGAGCCATCCAAGGCCATCGACACCAAGGCCGTTTACCGCCTTGTCACCCGGGACGGCGTGAGCAACTACCAGATTGCCAGCTGCTGCCATCCCATTCCTGGCGATGATGCTGTCGGCTTCATCAACGATGAGAACAAGGTCATCGTCCACAAGATGGACTGCTCCACCCTAGCCCGCCTCAAGGCCAGCTATGGTTCACGTCTGGTCCAGACACAATGGGAAGACTATAGCGACCGTTTCCAGGCCACCATCAACATCATGGGCATCGACCAGATGGGCATCCTCCAGTCCATTGTCAATATCATCTCCACCAACATGTCCATCAACATGAAGAAGATGAACGTTACCGCCGACCAGGGCGTGTTCAACTGCGAACTCGTCGTTCTCGTGAGCGATGCCTCTGTGGTGACCAACCTGTGCCGTGAGATCAAGAAAGTCAAGGGCGTCAACTCTGCCACCCGCATGAATTAATGCTGCCCGTAACCACTTAAATAACTTTGAACAAGATGAACACTACCCTGAAGAATAAAACCACCGTCATCTCCCTGCTGATTCTGTCGGTGGTCCTCATCGCCACAACCCTGTTCTTCTGCCAGGAACAGGACACCACGTTCAACTATGAGGTGGGCAAGCCATGGCTTCACTCCAGGCTCGAAGCCGACTTCCAGTTCGACATCGAACTGGACGAAGCCACACGCAAGCATATTTCCGACAGCGTCAACCAAAACTTTTCCAAAATCTACACCATGGACCGCAAGCGGGGTGAGCAACAGATCGCACTGCTCTACAAGGCCATCAACGGCAAGCAGGGCAGTCAACAACTCATGCAAGCCGTGAGCAAGCTCTATAGCGATGGCATCGTGGACAACGACGCTGCCAACGACATCCGCGCGGGCAAGCAACTGCGATTCCTGGTGGGCAACAACCAGTTGCAGGTCGTTGATGCCACCAACATGCGAACCGTCCGTCAAGCCTATGCCTGGCTCACCGACTCCCTCAAGTCCAACGCCGCCCTGCAGGAGGCCCTGCGCGCTGTGGATATCCGCGAGTATCTCGTGCCAAACATGAAGGTGGATGCCGCCGAGAATGAAAAGTGGCTCGGCGAGGACCTCAGGCATGCGCTGCGATCCCCCGGGACGGTCCAGCAGGGCGAGGCCATCATCTCGCGAGGCGAGATTGTAACGCCCCAGAAAGCGCTGGCCATCCAGTCCTACCAGGATGAGCTGCAACGCCGCTCCAAACAGCGCAACGTTGACGAGTCGCTTAACCTCTTGGGACAGATTCTCATCGTCTCCATCCTCATGCTGGCATTCTACTCCTTCATGAAGATGTTGCGCAACCAAGTCTTTTCCAACACTCGCCGCATGGTCTTTCTCATCACCCTGATCACAGTGTTTGTCATTGCGGTTTTCCTGTGCGTCAGGTTCAGGTACATGCTGTTGTATGTCATTCCGTTCGGGCTTGTCCCGATCATCGTGTCCTCGTTCTTCGACGACCATACATCCTTCTTTGTCCATATCGTCACAATGCTCATCTGCTCACTCATTGCCGTGAGTCACCAGGCCGAGTTCATCATCATGCAGTTCCTGGCTGGCATCATTGCCATCGTGTCGGTCAAGGAACTCACCAAGCGCACCCAGCTCATGCAGTGCGCCGCATCCATTTTCCTGGCCTACTGCTTTACCTATGTCGCCATGATGCTCATCAGCGACGGCGACTTTGGCAATCTGGACAAGCACTACTTTGCTTACTTCCTTGTCAATTGTGTCATCCTCTCGTTTGCCTTCCTCATCATCCCCGTGTTGGAAAAGATTTTCGGCTTCACCTCGACGATGACGCTGCTGGAGCTGGCTGACATCAACAATCCCCTGCTGCGCCAGTTGTCCACCAACTGCCCCGGCACCTTCCAGCACTCCCTGCAGGTTGCCAACCTCGCCGGCGAGGCCGCGCTCAAGATCGGTGCCAACATGCAGCTTGTTCGTGCAGGCGCCCTTTACCACGACATCGGCAAGACCAAGAATCCCGCATTCTTTACCGAAAACCAGATTGGTGAGAATCCCCATGACCACCTCGTCAAGCCTGAGGATAGCGCCAAAATCGTCATCGGGCACGTCACAAACGGCCTCAAAATCGCCGAGGATGCCGACCTGCCCAAGGTCATCAAGGACCTCATCGCCCAGCACCATGGCAAGGGGGTTACACGATACTTCTACTACAAGGCCAAGGAAGCCAACCCCGATAAGGAAATAGACAAGGCGCCCTTCTCCTACCCTGGCCCCAACCCGCAGACCAAAGAGGCTGCCATCATCATGATGGCCGATGCCTGTGAGGCCGCAACCAAGAGCATGGCCGACCACAGCGAGGAGGCGATTGCCGCCATGGTGGGCAAGATCATCGATACCCAGGTGGCCGAAGGACTGCTGCGCGAGGCTCCCATCAGTTTCCGCGATGTGGAGACCATCAAGCAGCTCTTTGTCGAGCGCCTGCGCACCGCTTACCACATTCGCGTCTCCTATCCCAGTGACATCAAGCCCAGCTCCAGCGAGGCTCCCGCCCCCCAGGAAGACAAATAATACTTGCCGCCCAAGGCAATAAATCGGGCATCTTTCAAGTTTATATAGTAGAGAAACCGAGGTAAAACAAACGATCAACTGACCATGGTGTTACAGACCATACTACTCATCGCTGGCATCCTCTGCCTTGTGGCAGCGGTAGTTCTCGTGTTGCGGCCACGATGGGTAGCCGCAGTGCCCGCTTATTTGGGGTTGGTCCTTCTGCACTGGAGTTACTTCATCGCCGTGCCCATGATGACCTTCGTCTTCTGGGGCATTGCCACGCTTATCACCGCTGCCCTGTTCTACCTCTCGCCACGCGGTGAGCCCGACGGCCACGCCTCCAGTAACCTCTATGTGGGATTCACCGCCATGGCAGGCGGCATGCTGGGCATCCTGCTCGCCCCGCGCATCCTGGTGCTGGGTGTTGTTCTGGGCGCTGCGATGGGACAGCTCGCCTACAGCCGCACTCCCGCAGGCAAGTGGATGCTTTCCCCATCCACGATGTTCTGGCGATACTTCGCCGCTAAATGCCTGCCCGCCATCGTGGCCATCTCCATCGTCTGCATCGCCATCATGGGTATCGTCATCGACTAGCAAAAAACCGAAAATTCAATGAACCGAATCTGCCATATCATCCTCATCATAGCCCTGGCCCTCACCGCAGTGGCCAGCGGATGGGCACAGAACCGTCAAGAAGTGCCCGAGCGCAACCAGCAGAGCAAGTTTGCCATCAAGAAAGTGGACTTTGACCACATCCGTGAGGTCATTTCCAACCCCAAGAATGCCTACTATTATCCCAAGCTGATGAGGGCCTACAACAGCAACGACACCACCCTGTCTATAGAGGCCTGGCGCAATCTGTACTATGGCTACACCTTCCAGGAGGACTACAACCCCTTCCGCGAGAGCGTCTATAGCAACGTAGTCGAGCAGCTTTACTACAAGCAGCCCCACTCACGCGCCGAGTGCGACAGCATCGAGAAATACGCCGAGTTGTCGCTTAACGACAACATGTTCGACCTTAACCAGATGAACTTTTATATCTACGTCCTTAAGGAAAAGAAGAAACACGCACGTGCGGCAGTCTGCCAGTACCGTCTCGACCGCCTCATCGCCGCCATCATGTCCAGCGGCAGGGGCACCAAGGAAGAGCCATGGATCGTCATCGCACCCGAGCACGAGTACAACATCATCAACTTCCTCGGCTTCGTCGCCACCGAGCACGAGACCCTCGACGGTGGCATCGACTACATCAAGGTGCAACCCGTGGCGGGCAAGAGCGCCGAGGGCTTCTACTTCGACATCTCACGCATGATGCAGATTGCCGAACTCAAGTTCCCGGATATCTGATTTCACCCTTTGCCCAACAGGGCCTTCATCCTGAAGAGAATTAGTTGCAGACAAAACACATTATCTAAAAAAAAGTATTACCTTTGCAGCTAATAAACCTGTATCCGCTATGATGAAGGAAAACCTGATCAAGATTTATGAGCGCAGTTTCATCGATAACTGGGAACTGCCGGCTTTAACCGACTACAATACTGGTGAGCGTCTTACCTATGGTGACTTTGCTCGTAACATTGCCAAGCTGCACATGCTGTTCCAGAACAGCGGCGTGAAGCAAGGCGACCGCATCGCCCTCATCGGCAAGAACATCCCCAACTGGGTAACCATCTTCATGGGCACCATTACCTATGGCGCGGTGATTGTCCCCATCCTGCAGGAGTTCAACCCCGCCGACGCACAGCACATCATCAACCATAGCGAAGCCACCATGCTGTTCATCAGCAAGAGCATCTGGGAGAACCTGGAGTTTGACAAGATGCCTCGCGTGAGGGCCGTCTTCCAGCTCGAGGACAAAAAGTTGCTGGCAGTAAAGGACGGCGAGGACATGATCTCCAAAGCCAAGGAAGACCTGGAAAATGCCTTCAACGAGCAATATGGCGAAGGCTTCTACCGCAACCACATCCACTATGCCGATGTGCCTAACGACGCCCTGGTCGAAATCAACTACACGTCGGGCACTACTGGCTTCAGCAAGGGCGTGATGCTTACCGCCAACAACCTGGCGGGTAATGTCATCTATGGCATCAATTCGGAGCTGCACTTCAAGGGTTCCCGGGATCTGGCCTTCCTGCCGCTGGCCCATGCCTTCGGGTGTGCCTTCGACATGCTGGTGCCCTTGGCCGTGGGTGGACACATCACCCTGCTGGGCCGTATCCCCTCGCCCAAGATCCTGGTAAAGGCGATGGCCGAGGTCAAGCCGAACGTGGTATTCACCGTGCCCCTGGTACTGGAGAAGATCTACAGCAAGATGATCGTGCCCATGATCAGCAAGGGCGCGCTGCGCTGGGCGCTGGCTGTGCCTTATCTGGACAAACGCATCTACAGCCAGATACGCAACAAACTGATCGAGGCCTTTGGCGGCGCTTTTGAGGAGGTCATCGTGGGTGGTGCTCCTTTCAATGCCGAGGTCGAGGACTTCCTCTATAAAATCAAATTCCCCTTCACCGTGGGATACGGCATGACCGAGTGCGGACCGCTCGTGAGCCACACACCTTGGCGCGAGTTCGTGCCCCACAGCGCTGGACGCATCCTGCCCGGAATCATGGAGTGCAAAATCCTAAGCGATGACCCCGAGAATATCCCTGGCGAAATCTGCGTGCGCGGCGAGAACGTCATGCAAGGTTACTTCCACAACAGCGAGGCTACTGACAAGGTGCTGCATGAGGATGGATGGCTGCACACGGGCGACATGGGTACATTGAACGCCGATGGCACATTATTTATAAGGGGTCGACTCAAGACCATGCTGCTTAGCTCCAGTGGACAGAACATCTACCCCGAGGAGATAGAGGCCAAACTGAACAACATGCTCTACGTGAGCGAGAGCCTTGTGGTCATGCGCGAAGGCAAACTGGTCGCCCTCGTTTATCCCGATTACGATTCTATGGATCAGCTGGGCGTTACCCGCGACAAGCTGCCCGAACTGATGGAGGAGATCCGTACCGAGTTGAACAAACTGGTTGCCCCATACGAACGTATCGCCAGAATCCAGTTGATGGCTACCGAGTTTGACAAAACGCCCAAACGGAGCATCAAACGATACCTGTACAGCAACTGATTTCGGGACTAAAAAGAAGGTATTTTGAAAGTTTATACCTAGGGTTAACAAAATTTAACGGATGCTCCGCCAAGGGCATCCGTTGATATATTACATTGGTTTACAATTACTTATATTTCGATTTTTTTAAAAATTCAATACCTTGAGGAAAAAGACAAATAAAAAAAAGTCGAAAAAAGTTTGCAGGTGAAATTTTTGTTATAATTTTGCACCCGATTTTAACAACAGAAAATTAATTGTTTTATTATTTAAAATTACAAAGAAAATGAAGAAGTTAGTTTTGGCTCTTGCCGTTATCGCTAGCGTTAGCATGATTTCCTGCACCAACAACAACACCGAGGCTACCGCTGAGGAGACCGTTGACACCACCGCCGTTGTAGAAGAGGCTCCCGTTGACACCACCGTTGTTGCTGACAGCACCGCTGCTCCCGCTGAGGCTGCTGCTCCCGCCGAGGAGGCTGCTCCCGCTGAGGCTCCCGCCGAGTAAGCAAGAGTTTACTACAAGAGAGTTTGAAGCTGTTCCCGCCGTTAGGCTCGAGCAGCTTTATTTTTTTGTATCCTTACCCCACAAACAGATTTCACCCTATAGCTCTATCGGCATAGCATAGAGACTATAGGGTGAAATAGTGTATGAAAAGTTTAGTTTAGAGCAATGTGTCCGGATCGAGGTTGGCGTGTTCAATGTCCTTGAAGTAGCGGTAGGTGCTCACCTTCAGTTCATCTACAGCAGCCTCGTCGGCTATGATCATGGCATGGGGATGCATCTGCAGGGCACTCAACGTGCACATGTGGGACACACCACCCTCGATGGCCTGCTGCAGGGCACGAGCCTTGCCATGGCCATTGACAATAATCATCACCTCGCGGGCATCCATCACGGTGCCGACACCCACAGTGAGGGCAGTCTTGGGAACCTTGTTCATGTCGCCGTCAAAGAAGCGGCTGTTGGCGATGATGGTATCCTGGGTGAGCGTCTTCTGACGGGTGCGGGACGTGAGCGACGAGCCCGGCTCATTGAAGGCTATATGTCCGTCAGGACCCACACCGCCCATAAACAGGTCGATGCCACCGGCAGCCTGGATGCGCGCCTCATAGTCAGCACACTCTTTGGCGATATCAGGGGCATTGCCGTTGAGGATATTCACATTTTCGGGCTTGATATCAATGTGGGAGAAGAAATTATTCCACATGAACGAATGGTAACTCTCTGGGTGATTCTCAGGCAAGTTGCAATACTCATCCATATTGAAGGTGATGACGTTCTCAAACGACACCTTTCCGGCCTTGTTCATCGCAATCAGCTCACGATACATGCCCAGGGGCGAACTGCCCGTTGGGCAACCCAGCTTAAAGGGCTTCTCGGCTGTTGGATGAGCCTCGTTAATACGCTTGGCCACATAACGTGCAGCCCATGTTGACACATTTTCGTAATCAGGTTCAATAATAAGTCTCATAATGTCGAATTGGTTATCTCAATTTGTTTTGATAGGGCAAAGTTACTCCTTTTCTGCGAATTATTTGTAACTTTGCGGTCAAAATCATTTGAACAAACCATATGGACGACAAGCGACCCCTCATCCTCATCAGCAATGATGACGGCTATCACTACAACGGCATACACTCGCTCATCAAGGTAGCCCAACGCTATGGTGACGTGTTTGTGGCCGCTCCAGTTGAGCATCAGAGCGGAAAGTCGAGCGCCATTTCGCTCGACAGGCCCGTCAAAGCCCATCTCGTCGAGAAACGGGACGGGTTCACGGCCTATGAGGTGACTGGCACACCTGCCGACTGTGTGAAACTCGCCATCAGCCAGTTGATGAGTGACCGCAAACCGGATCTCGTGCTTGCCGGCATCAACCACGGCTACAACATGGGCATCAGTTCGCTATATAGCGGCACGATGGCCTGCGTGTATGAGGGCATCATGCATGGCGTGCCGTCGGTGGCATTCTCCTATGGTGTGTTCACCCGCAATGCTGACACAACGCCCTGCGAACCGCTAGTCGAGCAGGTCTTGAAGCGTGTGTTGGAAAAGGGCTTGCCCAATGACATCTGCCTGAACGTGAACATCCCGCCGTTTACCCAAGGCGAAGTCAAGGGCCTGAAGGTCACCATCAGCGACCTGGGCCGCTGGGTCAACGAGTGGGAAAAACGCGACCACCCGATGGGCGGCGAATACTACTGGATGACTGGCGATTATGAGATGCAGGACGAAAACGACGATCGCACCGACATGTACTGGCTGAAGCGCCACTATGCCACGGTCACGCCCTGCCACATTGATCAGACCGACCACGAGTCACTGGGCCTCGTCCGCGACCTGGTATTGTAAACAATTCATCAACACATTTTATATAAAGAGCAACAATCACATGGAACGAAGAGTAAGAGTGCGCTTTGCGCCATCACCCACTGGACCGCTGCACATCGGCGGCGT